>JAFEBB010000059.1 GCA_018266075.1 Deltaproteobacteria bacterium
CGAGGCCCATCTTGGCCTCAGCAAGGTGTCTCAAGAAATCGTGACGCGGGGGACCATCGGGCTCCTGGCGGGCCACACGCCGCCATCAGGCTTCTTCTAAGCGAGCCCCCTCGCTGACCGGCGTTTGGCGAGCGAAGGTGTCTGACGTGGAATCTCGTGGTGCGCCCGAAGCGGAGCGAACCTTGCGTTCCTTCCTTCCGTGGATGACCGTTAACTGATGCAGCCACACTCCAGACCGCCTTGCCGGGCCTCAAGTGACGGCCGCCTGTGGATGAACGGGTGCAGCGCGAAGGATGTGGCGCGCGGCGCGTGAGCGTCGCGCAACTCGCTCCGCATCCGGAGGCGTGAATGGCTCGACGCGCCCTCACATCGCCTTTCGTCGTCTGTCTCGTCGCCACCCGCGAACGCGACGTGCTCCTACAACGAGCGCTCGCTACCGTCGCACTGCAAACGCGCCTGCCAGACGCATTGATCGTCGTGGACGACGCGGACGGAGGTCCGACAGCGGCGACGACCGAAGCCGTACGGGCACTGGACCTATCGGCCGGCGTGGAGCGAATTCTCCTGGGTCACCGGCGCACACGAGGTGCAGCGGGCGCATGGAACGCGGGGCTCGACGAGGCTGCTCGTCGATTCGGGCCGCCCGAGAGCGTGATCGTCGCCATCCTCGACGACGACGATGAGTGGAGTCCCGATCATCTTGAGCGCTGCATTGGTGCGATTGGTCCCGATGTCGATGTCGTCGCGCCGGATATCGTGCGGCATGACGCGAGGCACCCGGAAGGGCGGCTACAGCGTGCGCCGGACGAGCTCTCCGTGGACGTGGCGCTCGTGGGTAACCCTCACATCCAGGGCTCAAACCTCGTCGCACGGCTCTCGACGCTGCTCGAATCGGGACTCTTCGATGAGCATCTGCCGAGCACGACAGACCGCGACCTCGTGATCCGCCTCGCCGACATTGGGGCGCGCTACCGACGGGTCGATGCAGCGACCGTTCACCACGATGCCGCCATTGACCGTCCGCGGCTCTCTCTTCCCGCGAGCGACGCCAAGCGAACGGGGCTGGCGAGGTTTCTTTGGAAGTACGGAAGGCGAATGACTGCGTCACAGCGGGAGGCCTTCGGCAACCGTGCGCGGGAACTCTTTGGAGTCGATGTCGCGTCGAGCAATCCGGGGCCGGCGGTTGCCGAGACGTCGCCTCCAACTTCAAAGGAAGCCGAGTTCGGATCTCGCGTGACGCTCGTTGCCGGCGTTGTTGCAGATGGCGACGCCGCTGGCGTGGCGCGGGTCGAACCTCTTCTGCGAGACCTCCTGTCTCTGCATGCCGAGGAGGGACTCGGGGGCCTGGACGTGGTCCTTCTGGAGAACGGAGACGGCAGCGGCACTCTGGGCGAGCTCGTGGACCGCATGAACTCTTCTGGCCTGCGATGTCACCACGTCACCGTGGCTCGGCAACGGGAAGATGCGCTTGCCGGCGCATTCGGGCCGGAGTTCGTCCGTCGCGACGGGCGCCTTGCGATTGCGGAGTCGAGGACGCTCCTTCAGCGCTACGTCCGGTGGCTGATGCGGCCTGGCGCGATCGCCTGGATCCTCGACGACGACAAGCGACTCGATGCGCTTGTGCTCAAAGGGGGGCGAGAACTGATTCGTGAGCGATTGCCAGTCATCCAGCGCATCCGGAGCCTTGAGCAAACGGGTGCTTCTGCCGTCCTTGGCGTCGATACTGGTGCTGCACCCCTGCCGGCCGTTGCCACGCTGCGCGTACAGCTCGTCGACCTTCTTTCGAACCTCACAGCGATGCAAGCAATGGAGCCGCAGAAGGCGTGGCTCTCGCCGGCTCAGGAGAACGCGAAAACCGCACGAGACGCGCCCGACTACTACTATGACCTCGCGCGGAGCCAAACAGCGCACCTCGAGACGCCGTTCTGGTTCGACGCGGGCAAAACCCCAGTCTCCGTTCGCGAAGCGATGTTGTCCTTGTGCACCCGAGCGCCCCGCGTGCTGGCCGGCGAGCAGGTCTTCCGCCCGCTATTCGTCGAACAGGACCAATCGCTCACAACACGCGCATCCATCATTCGAGGTGGCAACACGCTGGTGTTCGACCCAGATGCACTGGTCGACGTGCCGCAGTTCGTGCCAGCGCCCGACGGTCGCCCATCCCGACGGTCGGACATCGTCTGGGCGCTCCTCAATACCTACGTCCGAGCGCGTCCCACTGTTCAAGCTCCGTTTGCGGTGTTCCACGACAGGAGCGACCTTGGTGAGGATGCCCTCAACCTCAGCAGAATCGTCGACGACATCCGCGGTTATGCTCTCTATTCCGCGCTCGCGGACGTATTCGAGGACAGGCAGAGACGTGGGTTGGACGTCCTCGCCCTCGACAGCGCCGGCGAACGCCTGGTTGCCGAGCGCCACGGGAAATACCTGCAGGAGCGCGCTGCGGCGCTGAGCCTCGCCGTTCATCGCTCTCGTGGCGTTGCGAAGGCCATCCTGCGCCTCATCCGCGAACCCGGGTCGTGGTGGTCGACGGATCTCGAGGTCAAGAGTGCGCTGTGCGGTCTGGAAGAGCTTGCGAACAAGGTCGAGCTCTTCCTCCATCTGGAGCGAGTTGCGGAGTTGGAGACCCAGCTTGCAGCCACAGAGCCCGTACTTGCTTCGACGTACCTCGGCAAGCTTCGCGAGGTCCTAGCAACGGCCATGGGAGACCGCGACAGGCCACCGCCCGCGTGGCTCCAGGAAGAACGGACGCGGGTCGCGCGTGCCCAGGTTCAGCGGTTGGCGCAGACGAAAGGTCAGCTCCGGCCTCTTGGGGCGGGCGCTGAGGGCGTCGTCTTCACAGACGGCGCGACGGTGTTCAAGTACTTCGACCACTGGAGTGCGCGAGGTGCAAGCGAGCGACGCGCCTTCCTCCATTCCCTCGTTGGCAAATGGCGGGGCACCTCGGGGCTATACGAATTGACCGGCCTCATCGAGGACGGCCCGCACTCGGTTCTCGTGTACCCGTACGAGCCAAGTGAGCCGTACACGGGCGGCCATGGCCCTGGACTCGTCAGACTCCTGCGCGAGTTTCGCGCGAACGGGATCGCCTGCCGCAATCTGCATCCGAAGAACCTGCGTGTTGTCGGCGACAACGTTCGCCTCGTGGACTACGGCGCTGACCTCCGGCCTCTCGATGACGTTGAATGGCGTCACATGATTCGCCGCGCTTTCCTCTGCTGGAGGTGGGCTCATCGCTCCGATCTTGAGTCGCTCATGAAGCGAGCCCTGAGCGAAGACATCGAAGAGCTTGACGGTTGGGAGCGGATGCAGCGCGCAGTCGTGCCCACGGACGCGAAGGAGGATCTCGACCAACTCATCCTCCGCATCGTCCACGAGGCGCGACCGGGTGCCGTACTCGACTTTGGTTGTGGAGCAGGGTCATTGGTGCGCCGATTGGCGACAGATGGAGTCGTCGCGCTGGGGTACGACGTGGCGTCGAACCGGCGCTGGGCGGAGCAGGGTGGCACGCTAACGACCGACCGCAACCTTGCGCTCTCCCGCGCCCCATTCGATCTCGTCGTCTGCTCCCTGGTTCTGTGCTCGCTCAATGACGTGGAATATCGCGAGGTCATTCGCGAGGTCAGAGCGGCGCTTCGGGTCGAAGGAACGGCCGTCATTGCGGTGTGCAATCCGTTTCATGTCCTGGGGGGCGATACCGCGCTTCAAGAGCGCCACGTGGAACCTGGCAGCGATCAGGACACCGCTTTCACCTGGACCAAGCAGACTCGAGCGACTGGCCGGACGAGGGCCGACGTTCACCGGCCATTCCACGTGCTGAGACGAGACCTGCTCCGCGCCGGACTCCTGACCCAATCGCTGAACGAGACGGAGTGCGTCGACGAGGAGCGATTCGAGCCGGCGTCGGACTTCCTTGTGCTCACAGCGCGCGCCATTGCGCCGGGTCCACGGGTGTCGTTGCTCATCCGCGCGTCGGCGATGGACTGGCGAACGGTCGAGCACCAGGTGCGCCACATCGTCGACCAGTTCGAGACGCCTCATGCGTTCTTCGAGCGAATCGTCGTCCTCGACTCACGGCGCTCGGACTTCCCTCGCCAGCACGACGAGCCTGACCACGCGGCCGCTCGCGCCGCGATTGAACGCCTCGTGGCCAATGGGACGATCGACCAGCTCGTCGAGGCTCCGACAGGTGGGTCGCCGGTGGCTGCTCTTCACGAGCGGTGGTACGGATTGAGTGCTTGTGAGCCTCACACCGTAGCTGGCTACCCTAGCGCTGCTAGCCTCGTTGGCTTCGAGGCTTGCTCCGGCGACTACATCCTCCACCTGGACGCGGATGTTCTCGTCGGGCGCAATGGAACTGGTGACGAGCCTCTGCGTGAGCTTGCTGAGGCGCTCGAGGCCGATCCGGTTGCCGTCTCGGCCGCGGTGAGCATTGCTTCACTCCACCCCGGTCCCTTCACGCAGGGCGGAGAAGAAGGGGCGTGGCGCGTCGAGGCCCGTGCGACTCTTCTGCACCGAAGCCGCCTACTTGGCAGTCGGCCATGGCCGAATCGGCTTCGAGGCGCGCAGGTTGAGCTCACGTGGCACCGAGCGTTGGACGAACGCATCCGAGGCGGAGACCTGTCGTCCCTGCGGCGTGGAAGAACGCCCACGTTCTTCATCCACCCCCCGAATGAGCTCAAAGTCGACCGCGACCGCCTTCACCTCATCGGCGAACGCATTGCTTCCGGCGTCATGCCTGCGGAACAGCTTGGTCACGTGGAGCTCGTCCCGGACTTGCACGCTTGGTTCACGCCGAAGCGCACAGAGCCTGTCGTCATCGTCGCTTGTGGTCGAAACGTGCCTGCGGGTCGGGTGCTGCGCTGGCGCGAGTCACTCGCTGCGCAAACCGACACAAGCTGGGGCGTGGTCGTTGTTGAGGATGGAGGCAAGCGGGCGAGCCAGGAGTTCGTTCGGCACGCGCTGAGCGGCTGGTCGTCCCGTGCCACTTTGCTGACTCCGCCTCACCGTCGTGGCGGACTCGCGAACATGGTTGCGGTTCTCGGACACATCGCGAGCGAGCCGGAGACCATCGTCATCCAGGTTGATCTGGACGACGCCCTTCTTGGGAAGAACGTTCTTGCACGCGTCGTCGATGAGTTCCGCTGCGGCGCCGACCTTGTCGTGGGTGGCATGCGTCGCACGGACAAGTTCGGCGCCCCTCCGCCTGTGTTCGACAACGCTCGCCAACGGCGCGGCGGGGGCGTCTGGCAGCACCTCCATGCGTTCCGACGGCAGCTCTTTGATCGCGTGCCTGATGAGGCGCTGCGTCTCGATGGCGAGTACGTCGACCTTGCTTGGGACTGGCCCTTAATGCTGGGACTTGTCGAGGCGGCAGAGTCGCCGCGGTACATCGACTCCCCCTGTTATCTGCATGAGCCGTCGGGACCTGGAAAGACGGGTGTCGAGCGAACCGCCCGCGAGGCGATCATCAACCGAATCGTCAGGCAACCGGCGGTTCACGCGAACAGCGCCCGCTCTCAGCGTTGAGCCGTTTCGGAGGAACGATCAGGCGCGATCACGATGACTCTGCGGCTCGGCCATTCAGCTTTCCATGTGCCATCCATGTGCCATGCGGGTGTGTCCTGGCATGTCCTGCGATGATCTGACCTGCACCCCCGTGTTTCCCAACTTCTTGAGCGGTTTCGCTAACTTGTGCGGCAAGCGTGCGTTCTCGCTCGGTTATTGGTTCTTACTGGGAAACTGACTTCGAATCCCGTCAGGGACGCCAACCGCCGCACGAGTGGCCATGAATCGCGTGGTCACATTCGGCGGCGAGGAGCTGGCCCCCTGGGCCGATGGCCACTTCCGCGCGCTCTTCCGCGGGGCAGGCTGCGCCGAGTACGGCAGGAGACGGTGCCCAAGCTTCGGCAAGCCGGGCTCGGCCGGCTCGCGCGTGTCGAGAGGTCCGCCTGCGTCTTCTCCCGCTGACCGACCTTCACCAGCTCCGCAGCGAGCGCGCGTCGGGCGAAGCGCGCGACCGTGCCAGAAGCGCTTCGCGCTCCACCCGCGACGGCGCAGATGCTCGCTATTCGAGAGTGATGCGCACCAGCGCGAACTCCGAGTTGAACCAGCCCGGCGTGGGCCGCGAGAACGTGACGTAGAGGATGCGCCCGTCGTCCTCCGAGAGCTCGGAGTGGAGAAGGGCGTCGTAGCTCGTTCCGCCGGCGTCCTGGCGATCGGTCGTGAAGAGCGTGGCCTCGCCCGACCACTCGCCGGTGAGCTTGGGCGCGGTGCGGTACTTCACGTCGTTCGAGAGCGGCGCCGAGTACACGACGAGCCACTGGCCCAGGTGTGCGTTGAAGGAGACGTTGAGGATCGAGGCGCCGTCGAAGACCTCGGCGGCGTCGCCGAGCTTCGACGACCAGTCGCTGCCGTTCCAGAACTGCCACGCCGAGCGCTGCTGCGCCTGCGCAAAAGGGACGCGCGCCAGCTTGCACGGCCAATTGAATCCGCGCTTGTTGCAGCCGAAGGCGAAGATGAATCCATCCTGCTCCACGGCGGCGCTGCCGAAGCTCGGCTCGTCCTGGCAGAAGAGCGCCATCGGCTGATCCGCGCAGACGTTGAACGCCGGGCGCGTGGGCAGCGCGTCGAAGCTCGACCACATCGCCATCGACTGGCCCACGCCCTGGAAGTTGAAGTCGCCGGGCGCGGCGGTGACGAGGCCGTAGAACGCGAGCGCCGTGCCCGCATCGGCGTCGAAGACGATGGCGCCGGGCCAGGTGGCCCAGCGCTGGCCGCAAGGCGTCTCCAGGCAGCCGCCGTCGGGGAGCTGCTGGTGGGCGAGGTCGACGGCGAGCTCGTCGGACGTGGGTTGGAAGAGGCTGAGCGGCGCGCCGGCGTCGTCGAGGCGATCCGCGAGCGCCAGCCCGCCGTCGATGACGGCCGTCGCGCTGATGGAGAACGTGTTCGATACGAAGTTGAAGCCCTGGGCGTTGGGCACGCTCAGGAACGTGTCGCCGAACGCCCAGACTTCCTGGCCCCAGACCCGCGCGGTCTCGGCGCCGTCGCGGCCAACGATGAGCGGCGACTGCTGCAGCGCGCCCAGCTCCTCCACCTTCGCGACCTTGCCCGCCGGTCCGCGGCTGCACGCGGCGAGCACCAGAACAGCCAGCGCCAGGCGGGTGCGCATCAGCGGCTCGCGGACACGTGGTACGTCGCGGCGCACGTGACGTCACCCCTGGGGCCGCGCGCGTGCTGCACCTGCACCAGCTCGCCCTCGAGCTTCTGCGGCGTGCCCGCGAGCCTCGCCGAGGAGCGATTGCCGTCGTCGAGCTGGAGCTCGTTCTTGCTGCCCGCGTAGACGCCCGTGTACGCGCTCGACGCCGTCTTCGCATTCGCGACGGCCACGTGGATCTCCCAGCCGTTGGCGGTGAGCGTCCACTGCTCGTCGATGGTCGTCACGCCGAGCGCCGCGCGATCCGGGCACGTGGACATCGTCTCGGTGAGGCTGACCTTCCACGCGCCGAGATACGGCTTGGTCCACGCGTCGGGAGGCTGGTTCGGCGGCGGGGCGCCGGCGAGCGCGATCGCTACGAGAGCAACGAGCATCCGCAAACTCTACGGCAAGAGAACTTGTTGGGGCGCCGTGGTCCACGCATTCCCGTCACCGACCTCACCGCTGCTGTTGGAGCCCCAGCAGTAGAGCAAGCCGCCCGCTCGGATGCCGCAGGTGTGCGAGCCCTCGAAGAAGTCCGAGCCCACGGAGACCGCGACCCAGTCGGTGAAGCTGCCGATCTGCTCGGGCACCGACTGCGACGTGTTCGTGCCGTCGCCGAGCTCGCCGTAGGTGTTGTCGCCCCAGCAGTAGAGCGCGCCCTGACCGTTCGAGCCGCGGATGCCGCACTGGTGAGAGCCGGTGACGTCGTAGGCGATCCAGTTGCTCGCGGTGCCCACCCGCGTGGGCGCGCTGCCGTTCACGACCTGGTAGAGGCTGCCGTCGGTCTTGAGGCCGAGCGCGGTGTACGGGTCGCCGCGGATGTTGGCCCAGTTGGCGTCGGTGCCGTCCTGGGTTCCGGTGGGGCTGCTGTACGTGAACGACCAGAGGGTGCCCGGGCTGCGCACCGCGATGAGGCCGTACTCGCCGATGCTGGCGGAGAGGTAGGTGTTGTTGTCCACGGGGGTGGGCGTGGGGATGTCATAGACGCCCGCGCCCGCGTCCACGGGAATCTCCCGGCCCCACGCGAGCAGCGCGCCGGTGCTGGTCACGCCGGTCGAGTTGTAGAACCCCGCCGACACCTCGCGGAAGGTGATGTTGGAGATGGTCCGCGTGGGCGTGGTCTCGCTGTTGGTGGTGCCGTCGCCGAGCTGGCCGTCCGACCCGTCGCCCCAGGCGTCGAGCAGGCCGCCGTCCTCGAGCGCGAGGATGTGCGAGGTGCCCGAGCTGAAGCGCACGATGGGCACGCCCGACTCGCTGAGCGTGGGCGTCTGCACCGGCGGTGCGTTGAACGATGAGTTGCCGTTCGCGAGCAGGCCCGGCGCGCCCCAGCACCAGAGGTCGCCCGCGTGCGTGCCGCAGGTGGTGGCGTTGCTCGCGGCGACGACGGCCGTCCAGCCGCTGCTCGGGCCCACCGCCTCGGGCGAGTTGGCCACCGGGGCCACGCCGTCGCCGAGCTGGCCGTACTGTCGACGGCCCCAGCACTGCACGCCCGCGTCGGCCTGCATGGCGCAGGTGTGCGAGTCGCCGGGCGCGCCGGTGACCCAGTCGTTGTCCGCGCCCACGCGCACGGGGCTGGTCGACGACGGCGGCGACGCCGCGCCGAGCTCACCGAAGCCGTTGTCGCCCCAGCACCAGAGCGAGCGATCGGCCTTCACCGCGCAGATCTGCGGCTTGTAGCCGTCCATCTGCACGCCCACCCACGGGCCGCCGGAGACCTGCGAGGGCGCGTCGCCGCCGCAGCTGTCGCCCCAGCAGTAGAGCGACGCGTCGAGCCTGAGGCCGCAGGTGCAGTAGCCCGCCGCAGCGACCTCGGCCCAGTCGTCGGGCGGGCCCACGTGCTGCGGGTCCGGGGTGGAGAGGTTGAAGTTGGGGTTGGGCACGCCGAGCTGGCCGTCGAGCTCGCGGCCCCAGCAGTAAAGCGCTCCCGAGGTCTTGACGGCGCAGCTGTGGTTCTCGCCCACGGCCACCTGGACCCAGTCGGTGTCGCTGCCGCTCTGCGTGGGCGAGTCGGCGTTTCCGAAGGTGCCCACGCCGCTCACGTTGCCGAGCTCGTCGTTGTCGTTGTTGCCCCAGCACCAGAGGGTGCCGTCGGTCTGGACGCCGCAGGCGTGCTCGTCGTCCATGGCCACCTGGCGCCAGTTGGTGTTCGTGCCCACCTGGGTCGGCGACTGGGTGCTGCTCTCCTGGCCCGTGCCGAGCTGGCCCTGGCTGCCCTCGCCCCAGCAGAAGAGCGTGCCGCCGTCGCTGGTGCCGCGGATGCCGCAGGTGGCGCTGTTGCCGGCGCTGATGTCCTGCCAGTCGGTGCTGCCGCCGACTTGAACCGGCGTCGCCTGGAAGCGCACGTTGCTGTTGCCGATGCCGAGCTCGCCCTGGCCCGGGTCTCCCCAGCACCAGAGCGTGTGGTCTGGGCGGATGACGCAGCTGTGGTTGCCGCCGCTCACCAGCTGCGCGCCGTTGGCGGCCGCGCGCACCAGCACGCTCACGTTGGCGGTGGCGGTGAGGGAGCGCGGGTCCTGCGCGGTGTAGCTGAAGCTGTCGATCCCCAAGTAGCCCAGCGTCGGCGTGTAGAGGACCTTGTTGCCGGAGATGGTCGTGGTGCCGTGCGAAGGCGTGCCCACGGCGCTCACGGTGAGGGCGAGGTTGTTGGGGTGGGTGTCGTTGGCGAGCACGTCGATGAGCACGCTGGCGCCGTCGGTGGTGCTGGCCGCGTCGTCCACCGCGACCGGCGGGCCGAAGACGCTCACGTGCACGTGCGCGGAGGCGCTCGAGAGGCCGTCGCCGGCCGAGTAGATGAACGAGTCGTCGCCGGCGAAGCCATTGTTCGGGATGTAGTGCACCTCGCCCGAGGCGATCGCCGTCAGGCCGTGCAGCGCCGAAGACACCGTCTGCAGGCTGAGGGTGTTGCCGCTGGGCGCGGAGTCGTTGGCGAGCACGTCGATGTCGATGGCCGCGTTCTGGCTGGTGCCCGCGTCGTCGTCGACGAGCTGCACCGGCGCGCCCACGGTGACGGTCACGTTGGCGCTGGAGTGGCCGCCGCGGCCGTCGGTGATGGAGTAGGGGAAGCTGTCGGTGCCCGAGAAGCCGTTGTCCGGCGTGTAGGTGACCGTGGTGCCGTTGGTGATCACCTGGCCGTGCGTGGCCGGGCCGGCGGCGCTCACGGTGAGCGGGTCGTTGTCCGGGTCGGTGTCGTTGGCGAGCACGTTGATGGTGACCGCCACGCCAATCGCCGTGGTCGCGGTGTCGTCGTGCGCGCTGGGCGGCGCGTCCACGGTGACGGTGACGATGGCGCTGGCCGTGCCGCCGCGGCCGTCGCTCACCGTGTAGTGGAAGTCCTCCTCGCCCACGAAGCCCGCGTTCGGCGTGTAGATGATCGCCGGGCCCGCCACGACCGCGTTGCCGTGCAGGGGCGTGCTCACCGAGGCGATGCTGAGCGTGTCGCCGTCCGGGTCGGTGTCGTTCTCGAGCACGGGGATGGTCACCGCCTGGCCGGTGACGGTGGTGGCCGCGTCGTCCTGCGGCAGGGGCGCGTGGTTGGTGCCCGTGGTCGACGACGTCCCGCCGCTGCCCGAGCCGCTCGTGCTGCTGTGGCCCGTGGTGCCGGCGTTGGTGCCCGCCGTGCTCCCGGAGCTCCCGGACGACGTGTTGCTGCCACCGCCACAGGCCGCGAGCAGAGCGGCCGTGAGCGCCAGCGCGAGCGAGCGGTTCATGGTTTCCCCTTGCAGATGTGGCCGGCTGCGCTGGGCGCGCGCCCCTGTCCAGAGGCTAGCAGGGCCTCTCGGCGTGAGCACAATCCGGGACACGACGAATCACGCCTGGCGCGGTTACGGCCCGCTCTTGGATCGCACGCGCGTGGCCATCCACAAGAGCAGCTCCCACGCGCCGAAGATGCCGAGCACCAACATCAAGCCCACGTCGATCGCCAGCCCGTTGAAGGCGATGGGCATCTCCAGAATGAACCCGGTGCCCACCGCGAAGAGCCCGAGGTACGCGGCGCCGGGGATGGCGATGTTGATGATCCAGTCGGAGACCTCCATGTCGCCGTTCTTCCGGTGAACGGCGCGAAGTCGTCCGAAGATGGAGGCGAGCCGCGCGCTGCGGAACGCGGCCATGCCCACCAGGCCGATGCCCAGGATCGCCGGGGTGAGGCTGGGCACGATGAACAGGCAGCTCACCAGGAGCACTTGCACGAAGTGGGTGAGGATGGGGTCCACGAACGCGCGCGCGGTGGTGAGATCCTCGCCCGCGAGGCTGGCGCCGAAGGTCACGGCCACGAACATCAGCCCGGTGAGGGTGGCAGCGGCCTCGCCGGTGAGGAGGTAGAAGTTCGCCCAGCTCTGCGCCGTCGCGAGGAAGTTCATCGCTCAGCTCTTGAAGAGCTCGGCGAGCAGGCTCCGCAGCTCCGCAGCGGTGATGGGCTTCTCGGCCACCGAGTGGAGCACGCCGCGCGCGAGCGCCGTCATGGCCTCGTCGGGCGGCGCGGAGGTGTGCAGCACGCGCGCGCACTTGGGCCAGCGCTCGGCCACCTGGCGCAACAGATCGAGCCCATTGGGGCCGCCGCCGAGCGCGTGGTCGCTCATCACCAGATCGAACGATCGGCTCTCGAGCGCGGCGATGGCCGCCGTCGCGCTCTCCACGGCGGTGACCTCCGCCACGGGTGCGAGCAGCCGCTCCAGGCCCTCGCGCACCAGGTGCTCGTCGTCGACCAGGAGCAGCCGCGGCAGGCGCTTGGCCTTCGCAGCGGGCGCGCCCGGGCGCCGCCACTCGAGGTCCAGCCGCGTCGGCGTCTTGCTGTCCTTCCACGACATGCGCGTGAACTTGCCGTGCACGTGCTCGCCGCCGGCTTGCTCCACCAGCGCCTCGAAGAAGCCGAAGGTCTGCCAGCTCGCGGCCTCCTCGGCCTTGCTGCCCATGCCATAGGCAACGCCGATGGTGGCGTGCTCGTCGCTCACGTCCTCGACGGTCACCGCCGGGTAGTCGAACAAGCTGCCCATCAGGTTCGCGAAGCGGATGATGGTGTCGCGCACGTCGCCGTCGGCGCAGAGCTCGGGGAAGAAGGAGAGGATCTGCGGGATCTGCGAGCGGCCCCAGAGCCGCACGCTGTCCACCTCGCCGCCCACGACCTCCGCGAGGATCGCCAGGCCGAAGCGCTCGAACACGTCCATCGAGTACCAGGCGCCGAGGTCCACCTGCTGGCTGAGGAGGTCGAGGTCGGCGGGCTGCAGGTGGCGCGCGAGGTTCTGCGAGGCGCTCTTGCGCAGCATGCGCACGTAGTCGAGGAAGAGGACGCCGCGGACTTGCTTCATGGACGCGAACCATATCTGCGTCTGCGCGCGCGGCTCCACCCACTACAGCCCCAGCGGAATCCGGATTGGAGGAGCTCGGCGCTGTCCGCGCCGGTGCCGAACGAGACGGGCCGCTGGATGCGCTTCGAGCGCGCGGCATCGTCGGCGACGCGGCCCGCGACGAAGGCCTCGAGCTCCTGCATCGACACGTGGCCGTCGTGGCGACCTGAACGGCGACGGCCGCGATGACGTGGTGGTGCCCGCGTGGACCAGTGGGACCGTGACGACCCTCGAGGGGACCTGCCAGTAGAGCTACGTCAGCAGCCCGACGATCAAGTTGATCGCCAGCGCCAGGATCGCCGTGTTGTACGCAAACGACATCAGCGCGTGAATCAGCACCGCCTTGCGAATCGTGGGGCTCGAGATGGACACGTCCGAGACCTGGAAGCACATCCCCAGCGTGAACGCGAAGTAGGCGAAGTCCCACGCCGAGGGCGGGTGCTTGCCGGGGAACTCGAGGCCCTCGTCGTGCTCGAAGTAGAGGTGCAGGTAGTGCCCGCCGAACGTGGTGTGCGTGAGGAACCACGAGCAGACGACGGCGATCAAGCACAGCACCACCAGCGCCACCTCGACGTTGTGCGGCAGCCCCAGCGTCTTCGCGTGCCGCAGCAGCCACATGGCCGCGAAGAGGTTGATGAAGCTCGCGCCCAGCACCAGCGGGCCGAGCACGCCGCGCCCGGGGTTCTCGGCCCAGGAGAGGCGCCGCGTCTCGTCCGGGTCGCTCTCGACGATGATCCACCAGCCGAGCAGCGTCTCCACCAGGCTGAGCACATCCCAGCTGGCGACGAGCCGCACCGGCCACTTGAACGGCCACAGCGCCACGTAGACCGCGAGCCCCGCCGCGAGCGAGTAGCCCAGGCGCGTCATCGCCCGGCGCGGATCGAGCGCGGGGAACGTGGGGAAGTCTTGGTATCGCGCTTCGCTCATCGGTCGCTCGCTCAGGTCAGGCCCGTGCACCAAAGGTGGTGATGGCCCGGCCCCGCGACCAGCGGCGCGGGTGCAAAGTTCCATGCTTCACGCCTGCATTCGGGGCGGCGCATCGCGCGCGATACGATCGCCCGTTCGGAGGTGGTCGCATGCGCAAGCGAGGCTGGCTCGTGGCGGCAGCGATGGGTGCAGTCCTGGGCAGCGCAGCGCCGGCGAGCGCGGAGCTGCGCGTGGCCGCGGGCGCCGCCGCGTGGCTCGACGTGGGCCCGGTCTTCACCGCCACCTTCGCCGGCGACGCGCGCGTGCTCCCGCACTTCGAGGTCGGCGGTCGCGGCGGCGTGGGGTTGCTCACGCCCGGTCCGGCGAAGGCGATGATCCCCCTCGACATCCAGGCGCGCTTGCTCATCAGCCGCATCTACATCGAGGGAGACGTGGGCCCGTGGCTGGTCATCGAAGACCACCCGGTGCACGCGCACGCCACGCTCGGCGCCGGCGTGGAGGTCGGCATCCTGGTCGCGGGCCTCGAGGTGGGCTGGCTCGATCCCGAGGGCATCCTCGGCGTGCAGGTCGGCCTTCGCTTCTGAGCGCGCAGACGCGCGCTCTGCCCGGCCTTCGGGCTCGATCACCGCGCGGCCGCGCCCGGAGACGGAGCACGTGGCCGCGCTCGACGGCCTCGAGCGCGCGCCCGAGGCCTCTCGCAGCCACCCGGACCACGCCGCGCCCGAGGCCACCACGCGGGCGTTGCGCGAGGTGCTCCGCACCAGCCCGCTCGCGCGGTAGCCGCTATTCGTCGCCGCCGTCGCTGCGCGTGCGCGTTCCCGTGGCCCATGCGATCTCCCGCTCGGGCCATCGCAACGCGCCCACGCACGCGAGCGTCTTGCTGGCGAGGGTGAGCCCCTGGAAGTCGATGCAGGCCACGTCGCCGCGGAACGGCGCCCGGCCGCGCGCGGGCACACTCGGCGCGTGCTCCTTCTGCCAGCTGCGCAGCTTCTGATGGCCGCTCGGAAAGGGCGGGCAGAAGTTCTCCTCCACCGGCGGCAGGTTCCAGTAGTGGCCAACCACCTGCGCGCGATCGCGGAGCACGGGCGCGTCGCGCTCGAGCCACCAGGTCACGCGCACCTGCTTGCGCAGCTTGCCTTCCGAATCCGGAAACGGCTCGACCGGCCCGAGCTCGAAGCCCTTGATGAGGATCTCGTGCGGCGCGTCTTCCTTGGTCTTGCCCTCCACGCGCGGCGGCCGGTCCGGCAAACCGGCCTTCAGCCCGGACTCGGTGAACGGCGTGCCCACCACCACGTGCGAGGCGACCCAGCGCTGCGCCTCGGAAGAAGTTTCGGGCCGTGCGCCGCTCGGCGCGAGCACGGAGGCGACCGCGTTCAAGCTCGGCACGTGCCAGTTGGCGTGGATGACGCGCAGATCCGGAAAGGCGATGCCGATGGGCAGGTCACGCAAGAACGGCAGCACGGCTTCCCAGCGGGTGCGCTTGTCGTCGATGTCTTCGGTGGTCTTGCGGTTGGAGTGCTTGGGCTCCTCGTAGCGCGGGAGCTTCATCCACCAGGCCACGAGGTTGTACTCGTGGTTGCCCATGATGGCGCTCGCGCGGCCCTTCTTCGCGAGCCGCTGTGCGAGCTCCACGACCTCGAGGCTGTGCGCGCCGCGATCGACGAGATCGCCGAGGAAGAGCAGGTGGCGGTCGTCGGGGTGGAGCGGGTCGCCGTCGGCGTCGGGCCGGTAGCCGAGCTCGTGCAGCAGGCTCTGCAGCGCGGGCAGCTCGCCGTGGATGTCGCCGATGAGATCGAGCTTCACGCGCCGATCATAACGCCCGAAGCGACAGCGCGCGCACGGCCGCCGCGATGATGGGCGACCGAGCGCGCGCAGGGTCCTTTGCGTCAGACCTGGTCGATCTTGTCCTTCACGTTCTCCTTCACTTCGCCCTTCTTCGTCTCGTAGTCGCCGCGCGCCTGGTCGGCCTGGCCCTCAACCTTCTTGCTCGTATCGTGGGTGAGGTTTCCGTACGCCTCCTTGGCCTTGCCCTTCAGGCGGTCGAGCATTCCTTGGGTCTTGTCTTCGCTGCTGGTTCCCATGGTGGCTCCTTCTCCTCCGACGGAAACCATGCTCTCGGGCCCCGAGGTCGGGAAGCCTCGGGCGCGCGCGCGTCGGCACGCATGCCCGCTCGTGCGCGCATCGCCCGGACGCATGCCGCGTTGAGAGAGAGAAGATCTCATCGCCGTCTCAGGGCGGTCTCATGGGCGCGCGCCTACGCTCCAGCGCGAGGTCGAACCTTGCGCGTGAAGTTCGTTCCCGGTGAGGCGGAGTGGCCGAGCTTCACGGCGCTGCTCGAGTTCCGACGCAAGCTCGCCGCGGAGGTAGGCCTGCGGCTCGACGAGATGGACGGCTTCGGCGGGACCACGCCGTGGTCCACGGTCGCCGATCCCATCGCGCCCTTGCTGATGCTGGAGGATGTCTCCGGCTCGCTCCCTGTGGGCGTCTGCGCCACGGTGGCCGCGCGCCTCGAGCAGCTCACGCGCCACTGGCGGGCCGACGACGCCGACGTGCCGCGGGCCGCCGCGTTGGCGGCTGCGCTTCAGCTCGCCGCCCGCTGGCGCCAGCGCCTGCGCTTCCAGGGCGACGAGGGCTGAGCGAGCTGTCCTCATCGAGGCCAGCGGTGCATCCATGCACCACATCCTGAGGGCGCTCTCAACCGCGGCGCGCGAGCGGGCCCGTTCTATCGATTTCCGCGGGTTGAGCTTCAAGTTGCAGGCATGCGCGCGCGTCCTACATCGACGGTTCTTTCGAAACCGCGGCCCGAATGCGCTCCGCGTGACGTATTTGTGAATTACAAAGTGCCTCCCGCGCCCTCGTGATCGGGCCCGCGAGCGTCGCAGATGAGGACAAATCTCATCGAAATCCGCGTTGAAATGAATGGTACGAAAGGTGCTCTTGCTGCCCGCCTCCGGTGACGAGGAGTGCGGATGCGAAGCGCTGTGGTTGTCTGTGCCGCGGGACTGATGGCCCTGGGTTGCTCGCCCACGGTGGCCAAGGTCACGCCCATCGCGCCCCCGGACACCACGGGGACGACGGGGACCACTGGAACGACGGGGAATGGCTCGCGTGCGATGTGCGACGCGTGCCAGGTCGACGCCGACTGCGGGGAGGCCGGCGTCGCCGCGTGCATCTCGGAGACCGTCCTGCCGGGCGGGCACTGCGCGCCGGTCTGCACCGTCGACGCGGACTGCCCGGCCGGCGCGAGCTGCCTGGGAACGAGCGGCACGATGAAGGTCTGTTACCCGTCGAGCCAGACGTGCGAGGGCTCCAGCACCACAACCGCCACCAGCAGCACGAGCACCAGCAACACGAGCACCAGCAGCACGAGCGCGACGTCGACGTCCACCGGCGGCACGACGGCCAGCTCGACCGGCAGCGGAACCACCACCTCGACCTCGAGCAGCGGCACGACCACGGGCAGCAGCTGCCCGGGCTACGCGGACCCGAACACGCCCGCGGGCTGCACCTGCTCCAGCGGCCACACCTGCGGGGCCAACAACTGCTACGGCGGCTGGTACTGCCAGCTCAGCGACAGCAAGTGCGTGGCGCCGCCGACGAGCTGCGCGGGCTCGGGCACGACGACGGCGGGCAGTGGCACCACCACCGGAACCGTCTCGACGGGAACCACCGGCGGATCGGGCACGAGCGGGAGCGTCGCGCACGGCGGCTCAGTGGGCCTGCTGCACTTCGGCATCAACGGCGACACCCGGCCGCCGAGCTGCGAGGACACCGCGAACTACCCCACGGCGATCATCAACGCCATCGGCGACGCGTACAAGACCAAGAATGTGCAGTTCGCCGTCGACCTCGGCGATCACATGTACGTGTGCAACAACGACGCCTCCATCGCGAGCCAGCAGATGGGGCTCTTCATGCAGGGCGTCTCGCACTTCGGCGGCACGTGGTTCATGACCGAGGGCAACCACGAGTGCATGGGCTCGGGCAGCGGCTACTGCCCCACCGGCTCGACCAACGTGAACTTCCAGGCCTTCCTGCAGGCGCTCGCGCCCATCTCCAGCACGCCGTACTACAGCGTGGACATCCAGACCTCGCTCGGGCTGGCGACGTTCGTGGTGGTCGCGGACAACAGCTTCGACTCCACCCAGCAGACCTGGCTGGAGAACACGCTCACCACCGCCGACGCCAACGCCAAGTACACCATCATCGCCAAGCACCACCCCGAGGGCGACACGAGCGTGGCCGCGAACACGACGATCATGTCCATCATCCGCGCGCACAAGTTCGCGCTGCTGCTCACCGGCCACTCGCACGAGTACAAGCACCAGACCACCGACAGCGGCCGCGACCTCGTGCTCGGCAACGGCGGCGCGCCGCTCATCTCCGCGGGCACCTTCAACGGCTACGGCGTCGTCGACCAGCAGTCGAACGGCCAGCTCCAGGTGAGCATCTTCGACGTGCAGAGCGGCGCCATGCAGGACCAGTGGTCCGTGAGCCCGAACTGAGTCCACGCGCGACGTCAAGAGAAGACAATCCGCTGTCGCTCGCCGGATCGTTCGCAGGTTTCTTGGTCTGGCAACTGCGGCTCGCGGCGCGCGAGAATTCCTTCGCACACCCCGGGAGCACGCACGATGAGCACGGTGACGGTTCGATCCGGTGACACGCTGTCGAAGATTGCCGCGCGGAGTGGTGTGTCGCTCGAGGCCATCGAGCGCGCCAACCCGAAGCTGAACCCCAACCTCATCTTCCCCGGGCAGCAGATCGCCATCCCCGACGGCTTCGACGCGCCCAAGGCGCCGCCGCCGATGAACCTCTCCGGCAACGCGCCGGCGCGGGTGAACGCCCCCAGCGCGCCCACGGGCAGCTCCGGCACGAACGCGGCCGACGTGGCGCGCCAGTTCCTGGGCCAGAGCGAGTACCAGCTGCAGCCCTCGGGCAAGCTCGACATGGACAAGTGGGTTCCCAAGACCGTGGACTGCGCCAACTTCGTCTCGGGCTGCCTGGAGAAGGCGGGGCTCATCACCCACGCGCAGCGCAGCGACAACGTGAGCGGCCTGGCCAACAACCTGCGCCACGCGGGCTGGACCGACGTGCCGCTCGCGAACGCCAAGCCCGGCGACGTGGTGTGCTTCGACGGCCCCGGCGGCAAGTACCAGCACGTGGAGATCTTCAACGGCTTCGTGAACGGCCAGCCGCAGTTCATTGGCTCGAACAACGTGAACCGCGACGGCACCCAGTCCATCACCACCGACAACGGGAAGTGGGCGTACAACTTCCACGTGCTGCAGGCGCCCTGATTCAAGGGTGCGTGTCGTGACGGATCTTGACGCCGTCGGCACGCGACGCAGCGTGAAACACCCGCGCGCCCGCGAGGTGTGAGAGCACCACCTCGCGGTCCGAGAGCCAGGTCGCGGTCACCTCGCCGCGACTCCCGTGATCAGAGTCGGAGACGAGTGCGTTGCCGCTGCTGTTGGAGAGCGTGTCGTCGGCGTCGAGGATCGAGGCCTGAACGCTGAAGTTCGTGGTGGCGCCTCAGTCGCGTTCAAAGACCACGACCTTCCGCTGCCCGCTGGGCGAAGGGAAGTCGTGGAGCGGCTCGTTTCCGCAGAGCCCGTGGCGAGCACGAAGAGCCCGCCAGCGACGACGGCCACAAGCGCGAGCAAGCTCGACGCGACGATCACCCCGATCTTCGTGTCTCGCCGCCATGCCATGCTCGCGGAACAACCCGCCGCCACGCGGATTCCCGATTTCGAGGGACAATCCCTCCTCGAATGGCCGAGTCCGACCTCAGCGGAGCCGTTGAACCGCGCCACACCTGGCGCTGGGCGTTCATCTGGGCGCTTCCGATGGCGCTCTGGATCGCAGCGTTCTGCGGCACGGGCCTCGGCTTCGCGGCGCAGGCGCTGGAGTGGAAGCACGACCACGAGAGCTGGCGCTCGACGATTCAGTCCTGGCGCGATGAGGGGCACGACGAGATCGCCGATCCGCAGCAGGAGACGCTCGACGCCGACGATCGCCGCTACTTCTTTCTCGTGACGGGCCTCGCGCTGGGCTTCGCGGCGTCGATCGGGATCGCTTGGCTCTACCGCCGCAAGGTGCCGCCCGCGCGGCGGGGTGGCCTTCGCGCGATGGTGCTGGGCGTGGTGATCTGCGCGGTGCTCGCGCTCGCCGGCTTCGTGCTGCTGGGCATGGCCATGAAGGGCGCCATCACCGGATGAGTACGATCACTGCGCGAGCGTCAGCTTGGCAAGATCCGCGCGACGCCTCGAATCCAGCGCGCCGTCACCTCAGCGAGATGCGACCGGAGAACCGCGCGGCGAAGATGGCCCCCATCGTCACGATGAAGAGGGGCAGGCCCCAGATGCCCCAGAAGGTGTCGACGGTGCCGTCGTCGGGGGCGTCGCGCGGGTACAGGACTTCGACCATGTCCCCCGTGCTCAGAAAGTCGAAGGCCAGGCTGCTGTGAATGGTGAAGTTGCGACCATCGACTGCATAGCGGACCACCGCCCGGCTGTGCGAGCGCCGGCCGTAGCCCGTGCGCTCGATGGACACCACCTGGCCGCTGGCGTGCTCCTGCCGAATGAGCCGCAGCGAGTGTCCCACCGCGATGAGCGCCACGGCCGCAGTGAGCCCAAGAATCAGGCGCACGCCCAGGCGATCGGCCGCTTCCGCGGGTGACACGGGCGGCGGGCTCGGCGTGGCTGCAACGGCCGTTTGGGGAGCGGGCCCTGTCGCGAGGACCACCACCCCGCGGCGCTTGGCGATCTCGGTGGGCTCCCCGCCGTCGAGCCAGATGCCCTTGCAGGTCTTGCAGGCGTCGAGCTCGATGCCGCGAAGCGAGGGCTGCTCGAACTTCGTCATCGTCGTCTGGCAGCGTGGACACGCGTTCGTCGACTGTGGCTTGAGCGCCGGCTGCACCGCGCGGAAGGCGTCGTCGACCGCGAGCAGGTTCACGGGATCGCGCGCGATGGTGGTCAGCTCGCCAGCGTCGAAGAAGGAGCCGCCGCAGGCGCGACAGCCGTCGAGCTCCACGCCGGCCACGCGCTTGCGGCTGAGCACCTCGCTGCAGCGCGGGCAACGCAACATGGGATCCATCGTAGACGGTTTTGCACAGTTGCGCGCCGCCGAGCGGTAGAACACCTCCATGTTTCGTTCTTCAGGGATCGTGCTGGTGGCGTTCCTCCTCGTCGCACACACCGCGCGCGCGGAGGCTCCGCCCGCGGCGCCGGCCGCGGCGCCGGCGGCGCCGCCGCAAGCGCCTCAGCCGCCCCAGCCGCTCGACGTGCGCGAGCCGCCGTTCGGTGAGTTCGACTTTGCGTGGATGAACGGCAACAACCCGCAGCCGGCGTCGCTGCTGGCGTACGGGCCGATCACCGGTTCGATCTATGTCGATACCTACTATGCGTGGGACTTCAACCATCCCATCGACCACACCATCTTCCCGACGACGACCGCGCCGCGACACAACGAGATCTCCCTGAACCTCGCGCACCTCGGCGTGGACGTCACCGGCCTCGACGGTCCGATTGGCCGGCTCTACGTCCAGTACGGCTCCACGGTGGAGACGATCGCCGGCCAGGACACCACCACGACACGCGGGTTCTACTTAACCAATCGGTTACTCCAGAACGTGCAACAGGCCGCGGCGGGCTGGCACTTCCACGTGCTGCACGGCATCAACGCGGAGGTGGGGATCTTTCCCTCGTACGTGGGGCTCGAGAGCTACCTGCCCGAGGAGAACTGGGCCTACACGCACGCGTTCATGTCGGACTTCACGCCGTATTACTTCTTCGGCTTCCGCGGGCAGTTCTTCCTCACCCAGCGCTTCAAGCTGGAGCTCTGGGCCGTCAACGGCTGGCAGACCTTCGGCGAGTGGCACGAGGCCCGCGCGGGCGGCTACCTCTGGAACTGGAAGCCGCGCGCGTGGATCTCGTTCGTGAACTCGTTCTACGCAGGGAGTGAGGCCCAGGGCGATCCGAGCTCGCTCCGCCTCTATTCGGATAACAATATACAGATTCTATATTATCAGAGTCCGGCGTCGCCGTTCCTCAAGGCGATGGCGCTCTCGCTGGTCGCCGACATCGGGCACGAGCACCGTGGCAACGCGCCCTCGGGCTGGATGCGCGGCATCGCCATTGCCAATCGCTTCGACTGGAGCATGCGTTGGAAGAGCACGCTGCGCGTCGACTATTACATTGATGAAACCCAGGCCATCAGCGCCAAGTTCCCCGTGGGGGCGGCATACGCGTGGCCGGGCAGCGGGCCGCTCAACGTGGGCGGCGCGTCCGGGACCGTCGATTACTGGCCGAGCCCGTGGCTGCTCACGCGGCTGGAGTATTCGCACCGCTGGGCCAACCAGCCGTACTTCAGCGGGCCGGGCGGCATCACCGGGCCGGGCGGCGTGCTCCCCGCAAGCGCTCTGGGGGCCGCGGCGTTCCAGCCAGAGCTGGTCACCCATGATGACCGGGTGATCTTGAATGTGACCCTGAGACTCTGAGGTATCTCACTCGCTCGAGACGCCGCCCCGGCGAAACTCGACCGACGCCGCGAACCAGGTGTGCGGCGTGCCCAGCGAGAGCCGCTCCGGCCTGGCGATCATCGTGAGCGACCGGTCCTGCACTTGAATCTCCTGGGTGAGCGCGATCGGAATGCGAAAGGGCTTGAGCTCGTCGGAGGGCAGGGTGACCACGATTCCCTTGTCGAGCAGGTTGCGCAGCACCTTGAGCACGTCGATCTTTGCGAGCACGGTTCTGCATAGATCCGACTGATTCCCGATCGCGGACTTCACCGTCTCCCACGCCGCCGGCGAGGGCTCGAGATACAGGCGCAACCGTGGCCGCGGCACGTTGGGAATCACCACGAACTCGCCATGCTCCACCGCGAGCGTGGCCGAGGCGGTGAGCACGGTCGAGAGCGGGGCGGCGGCGCCTTCCACGTCGCGGGCGACATCGATGTCGCCGCAGATGGGCTGGGCGAGCCCGCGCCCCGACCACCGGAAGCGCAGGTGGACGCGGCCCGTCCCGCGGCTGGTCTCCACCGGCGCCGAAACCTCGAAGCGATGGCGCGAGATGCTGACCTTGGGCTCCTGCGTCCGGATCCGCGCGTTCACCTCGAGCAGGTTCGCGTCGATCACGAAGTCGCCGAGCGTGACCCGGACCAAGCCCAGGTCGGCGGAGATGTCGTTCGACACGCCCACCTTCACGTCCTCGAGCCGCAGGGCGCTGTCGTTGAGCCCGTCGGTGATCACCCGGCGAATGGTCTCGGCCACGAAGGTGCTGGGCACGGCCATCACCACGCCGTGCACCTCATCGAGCGACTCGGCCTCTTGCATGAACGCCTGCGTTCGCTCGTGGAGCTCGGCCTGGAGCTGCTCCTTCTCGGCCTCGAGCGCGTCGCGCTTCGCCTGCAGCTCGGCCTCGGTGGGCGCGCGCTCGCGATGACAGCCGAACGCGAAGAGGCAGAGCGCCGCGAGGGCGAGCGTGCGGTTCATGGTTTGCCCGGGCTTCTGTGGAATGCGCCGAGCCGGGGCGTGACCGCCACCCAGAGCCGGCCCCCGCTGGCGAACACGTGTCGCAAGCTGGCCGAGACCTCCAGCTCGCCGCCGGAGACTCGCAGCGGGCCCTCGGTCACGTCGGCGAGGTGCACGTCGTCGCTCACGCGCATCGGCACCACCAGCGGCGGCAGCGCGTTCGAGATCGACTCGCGCGCCCGCGCATTCAGGATGTGCAGCAGCCGCCCGCGGAGGACGAGCGCCGCCACGCCACCCCGCAGCGGCCGCGCGTCGAGCGTGTCGAGGCCGATGGTCGCCGTGAGCGCGCGGGTGCCGGGGTCGATGCTCACCTCGGAGATGCCGCCCGAGAGGTGCACGTCCGCGGCCACGCTGGGGAAGGAGCTGAGCCACGCGCGGCCGTCGAGCGCGACCGTGCCGTAGCCGCCGCTGAAGAGCACCGTCGCGTGGTCGATGCGCGCGGTGACCCGCTCGGCCATCACCCCGGGGATCTCCACCTGAATGGGGAGGGCAGCGTCGAGGAGCGCGTCCGCCACGTCTTGATGGAGGCCGACGATCACGTCGTCGTGATCGATGAACGTGCCGGCCCGCGCCTCGGCCACCGCGCCGCGCAGCGCCTGGGTCTCGCGGGTGAGCCGCAGGATGTCCTCCTCGAGCCCGGGACGGCGCGGCGGCTCGCTGCGGCCCCACGCGAGGAGCGCGGCCAACGGCAGGACCGCGAGTGCCACGTTTCGACGACGAACCTTCGCCACGGCGTCACGGTGGTGATGCCGCTCGCAGCAAGCAAGGGCTCGCCGGCGTCAGGGCGGCGACGGATCCTTGTTGAGCAGCGCGACGTCGCGCTCGAGGAAGTAGTTGAGGAACGTGCGAATGGCGGCGATGGCGCCGAGCTGGCCGATCTGCGTCCACGTGGGGGCGATGGCGGTGCGCAAGACGTCGGCGGCGAGCTCGAACTCCAGGCCCAGCAGCATCCACGAGCCGAACCGCAGGAAGACGTCGTTCCGGCTGCGGTGTGCCTTGCCCGGGAGCAGGGCCCCGAACGCGCGAAGCGCCGCGAGGGTGATGATCAGCACCGCCGCGCCCTCGATGCAGAGCGCGATATCGGAAGCGATGCGGCGGAAGAGCTGCTCCATGGACCTCGCCTCGAAGGTCGAGCGGTGGAGCAGCGGCGTGACGTCCACCGCTCCACCGCTCGGGTGTCTTCAGAGCCTTGCGCTCGCGAGCTATTGCTGCGGGTTGTCCTGCGTGGGCGCGTTCGCGTCGCTGCCCTGCTCCGTCGAGGAATTGGACTTCTCGGTGTCGCTCGGCGCGGACTCCTCGTTCGCAGGCGTGGTCGCCTCGATGCGCCGCGCCCGGGGGATGTCGAGGCCTGGCTCGAACGAGGCGTGCACCGGCGCGCCCATGGGCAGGCTGTCGAGCTTGGCGGGCTTGCCGTCGAGGGTCACCACGGTGCCGCGGCCCACGCGCATGTAGAGCGTGGGCCCGTTCTTGCGCTCGATGGCCACGCTGTCCTTCTGGAGATCCACGAGCTCGCCATCGACGTTCGTCGTGCGGTAGCCCATGAGCTTCTGGTCCTGGTGCTGGGCCTGCAGGGCCGTGGTGCCGGCCTGCTCCGAGACGCGCAGCGCGTCGGCGCGGGCCTGGTTGGCCTCGGCCTGCTTCTGGATGGCGCGCTCGTTGTCCGCGACGGCCTTCGACTGCGCCACGGCGAGCTCATCCTGCTTCTTGTCGAGCGCCTGGTACTCGTCGGCGGTCTCCTTTTGCTGCGCCACGGCCGCCTGCTGGGCCTTGAGCGCCGAGGTCATGCTCGTCTCGGCCCGCGTCTGCGCCGATTCGATCGACCCCGCGCCCGCGGGCGCCGAGGCCGTTGCCGGCTCCGGCGCCGTCGCCTCTGCCGTCTCTGACTGCGAGTGAGCGCAGCCTGTCGCCAGGGCGCCCAGGCCCGCCATGCCCACCAACCACGAAAGGTTCCAACGCATCGCTGAGCCTCCTGCCGGGTAGACGACCCCTGGCGACGTGAAATTGGTTGGGGAGCGCTCATTCCGGAAGCCCCGGGCAGGTCATTCCCAAGGCCGCAGGGCGTGCAGGTCCCGGCGCCGCAGGCGAGCGGGCGGGGCCTCGATTGTACAGTTGATACTCATGAGTACTGTCGAGCCCAAATACGACGAGGCGCCGGCCGCGGAGGGTCGGCGCCTCGAGAGGCCGAAAGCGGAGAGCGAACGGCCTCTTGGACGAGCGGAGTCTCGCGACTCCTAGACTTCGCGCGGGCGCAGCGGCGGGCCCACGGGCTCCTCCACAATCGGCCGACGCTCGGGTGGCAGGCGCGCGTAGCGCTTGAAGACGCGGCGCGTGCCCGCGGCGCCGGCGAGCCCGCCGAGGATGGCGGCGCCGAGGTTCAAGATCAGCGCGATGGCGAGCAGCCACACGCTCGCACGCACGCCTTTGACGGCAGCCAGGCCCACGTTCTCCGCGGTCTTGCCCAGGTTCTTGGCGCCCTGCTTCACGCCCTGCGAAGCCTGGTTCACCGCGCCCTCCACCTGGCTGGCCACGGCCTCGGCGTCGGCGCGGGAGAGGTTGGTCTTCTGGCTCAGCGAGACAACCACCTGCTCGTGGTCGAGCACGGGCTCGCCGTTCTGGGCGTTGGTCATGGCCTGCTGCTCGAGGTCGGAGATGGCGGCCTTGAGCTGCTCGGGCGGAACCGGCGGCCGGCCCTGGCTCTGGAGATATTTATTGGCCTGGTCCGCGAGCGCGTCGGGCTTCACCGCGCCGCCGAGCTGACCCACCACGGAGCCCACCGCGCCCGCCGCGCTGCCCGCGAGGTTGGTGAGCGTGCCCACGACCTCGGTGACGATGCCGAAGCCCGCGTAGAACGTGAGCGCGCTCATGAAGCCCCAGAGCGCGACGCCGTGGAGCACGCCGTGGCTGGGTACGCCGTTGCCGCTGAGCCGTCCGGCGACGAACGCGCCGAAGAACGTGGCGATGATCGCCGCGATGCCCGCCCAGATTCCCAGGCCCGTGCCCAGGCTGCCCCAGCTGTTCGAGTCGCGCGGATTCAGCGCGCTGAGCCCGATCGCGGTGCCCAGCAGCACCAGCAGGAGCCAGAGTCCAATTCCAGTGAAGAGCCCCGCGAAGATGCCGCCCCAGCGGGCGCGGCCTTCGTCGGGGCGGTCGATGATGGGGCGTTCGAGGATTGCCGTGGCCATGTCGCCGCCTTTGTCCAAAGGGTCCATTCCCGGATTGGCCATGGACGCGGCGAGGCGCATCCCAGCGGGCGGCGCGGCGAGCCACACGCCGCGGCTCGGGCTTCAGCGGGTCGGGCGGCTGGCGCGCTCCGCTGGCGGCCGCCGGTCCGCAGGCAGAGCGAAGAGGCGTCAAAAAATATAACATTTGAGTTCACATGCCCGCGCGCGTCACCGCCCCCATCGCCGATTCGCTGAGCGCCGCCAAGCGCGTGCTCCTCGCCGGCTGCGGCGGCGGCTACGACGTCTTCGGCGCGATCCCGCTCGCCCTCGAGCTCGAGGAGCGCGGCGTGGAGACGCACCTCGCGAACCTCTCGTTCACCTACTTGAACGGGCTCCAGGGCGCGCTCCAGGAGTCCACCGTCCCCGACCTCTACGCCGTGCCTGGCAGCGCTGCGGTCTGGGATCAGTACTGCCCCGAGGCGTGGCTGGCGCGCTTTCTGAGCGGGAAGCTCGGGATCGACCGGCCGGTGTGGGGCTTCGACAAGACCGGCGTGATGCCGCTGCGCCGCGCCTACCAGCACCTCATCTCCAAGCTCGGCATCGACGCGCTGGTGCTGGTCGACGGCGGCATCGACGCGGTGCTCAAGGGCAACGAGAGCGCGCTGGGCACGCCCGAAGAGGACCTCACCTCCCTCGCGGCGGTGCGTCCGATCGAGCTGCCGACGAAGATCCTCGCCTGCATCGGCCTGGGCGCGGAGCTCCGCGACGGCATCTGTCACGAGCAGGCCTTCACGCGCATGGGCGAGCTCACTGCGCTGGGCGGCTTTCTGGGCGTGAGCGCGCTGCTCGCGTCGCACGGCGCGGGGAAGCGCTATGCCGAAGCGGTGGAGTACGCCTTCGCCAACCAGCAGCAGACGCGGCGCAGCCACGTGCACGAGGTGGTCCTCGCCAGCGCGCGCGGCGAGACCGGCCTGCGCGGCGAGTGGACCTGGCTGTCGCCGCTCTCCAGCACCTACTTCTTCTTCGACCTGCACGCGGTGGCCGACTCGCACCTCTTCCTGGCGCACCTCGAGGGCACGCAGAACATCTGGGACGTGACCGCGCGCATCGAGGCCCTGCGCAAGGACGTGACCGTGCGCGACCGGACCCAGATCATCCTCTGAGGCGACTCAGCAGCTGCCGCACCGCCGCACGCCGCCGTCGCAGGTGGTGGGGTTGCCGTGCTGGCAGGTGAGATCGCAGTTGCCGGCGCAGGAGCAGGTGCTGCTGCCGTCGCAGGTGAGGGCGCAGCCCGCGTCGCTGCTGCCGCCGTCGGCGGGCTTGCAGGTCACGTCGCAGACGGAGTTGCCGGTGCAGTTCGCGGTCGCCCCGGACTCGAGCTCCAGCGTGCAGTCCGAGCCGCCCTTGCAGTCGAGCGTGGAGCCCGCGCCCGCGAGCAGGTTACACGCGCTGGTGCCAGCGCAGGACACCGTGGAGTTGGTGCCGACCGAGATCAGCCCGCCGTCGGCGCTGCCGCAGGTGCTCTGGCCGTCGCAGGAGAAGTCACAGTTGGTGGAGCAGGAGCCGGAGCAGATGTTCTTCGACGAGCAGCTGATCGACACGTTCGACGGCGGGGTCGCGCCGCCGCCGTCGCCGAAGGTGCAGGTGCCGCCGCTCTGGCAGGTGCAGGCGGTGTCGGTGCAGCTGCACGCGCCGGAGCAGGGGATGGGCTTGGTGGCCGAGCTGCACGCCGCCGCGCCGAGCGCGAGTGACACCACCATGGAGAAGGCAAAGACCACGCGCATGATGAGCTCCTGGGAAGATTCCGGGCTAACGACGCGCCGGCCGCGCGTCCGTGACGCGGCCCGTGCCTATTGGAAGATCACGCTGCAGGTGCAGCCCGAGCCGCCCGAGCACACGTTCGAGGTCTCGTCCACGCAGGTGAGGCCGCTGCAACAGGTCGAGGTCGAGGTGCACGCCTGGCCCGGCTGGCCGCAGGTCGCGCCCGGCTGGCAGGTGCCGGAGAGCGAGCCGATGGCGATCTCGCAGTTCAGGCCCAGGCAGCAGTCGCTCGCCGCGGTGCAGGTGGCGTTCTGCGGCTGGCAGGTGGGCTGCGACGCGCAGGCGCCGTTCAAGCAGTACTTGGAGCAGCACTGGGTGGCGTCCACGCAGGTGGCGCCGTTGGCGTTGCAGGCCCCGCCGCCGTCGGAAGGACCAATGCCGCCGTCGGTCGGGGGCAGGCCGCCGTCGGGCAAAGCCAGGCCGCCGTCGGGCAGGATGATGAGGCCCGCATCGGGCGGCAGCACCTGGCAGGCGTTGCCCGAGCCCAGCTCGCCGCCGGACGAGAGGCAGTAGAGGCCGTCGCAGCAGCCCGCGTCGCTCGGGTCGCAGCTCGTGCCGGCGGCGGCGCATGCGGGCGGCGGGGTGCAGGTGAGCGCACCCGTCGCGTCCGGCACGCAGGGGTTGCCATCGCAGCACTGGTCGCGGAACTGGCACGCATTGGTCGCGGCGATGCAGCAGCCCGCGTCGTGATCGCTCGCGTAGCCCTCGGGACACTGGGCGCCGCAGTTGCCCTGGCAGCCGCCGAAGCAGCGGGCGATGCCCTCGGAGTCGAGCTGGCACACGTCCTTGTGGCCGTCGCAGCAGTCCTGGCGCGCGTTGGAGCCGAAGGCGCCGCAGATGTCGCCCACCGGCTCGCAGCCCGTCGGATTCGTGCAGCGGCCGATGGTCTGGCCCGCGGACTTGTTGCAGGTGACGCCGTTGCCGTTGGAGCCGCAGCAGTCCGTGTCCGCCCGGCAGAGATCGCCGGTGAGGCGGCAGCCGCTCGCCGGGGCGCAGACCGTGGCGCCCGCGCCGGGATCCACGCAGAGGCGCGAGCAGCAGTTGGTGCCGCTGGAGCAGGGCTCGCCGTCGCTGGAGCAGCCGCCGCTGCCGCCGCCGGAGAGCGCTTGGCATCGACCCGAGTTGCCCCCGGTCGCGTCACAGCTGCCCGAGCAGCAGTCGCCGTCGGCGTAGCAGAGGTCGCCGATGGCGCTGCAGGCGTAGGCCTTCACACAGGTGCCGCCCTGGCAGTCGGTGGAGCAGCAGTCGCCCGCGGCGGCGCAGGTCTCGCCCAGCGTCTTGCAGCTCCCGCCAGCGATGGCCGCGCAGGTGCCGTTCTGGCAGTTGCCGCCGCAGCAGTCGGCGTTGCCGCTGCAGCCGGCGCCGATCTGCGCGCAGGCCGTTCCGTCGCACACGCCGCCCGTGCAGTTCAGCGAGCAGCAGTCGGTCGCCGCGCCGCAAGCCGCCCCGGACCCGCCGCAGAAGCTGCTCACCTGGCAGCTGAACCCGCCGCCGTCGACCTGGGCGCAGATGCCCGAACAGCAGGGCGCGCTGGTCGCGGAGGGATCACAGCTCGACGCGGGCAAGAGGCACGACGGCCCGCTGTCCGGATGGAAGCCGGTGGTGCCCGAGGAGCCGTTGGACGCCGAGGTGCCCGTCGACGCGCTGGTCCCGGTCGACGCGGTGGTGCCCGACGACGCGGTGGTGCCCGAGGCGGCCGACGTCCCGCCGCCGCCGTCGGGGAACACGCACACCCCGCTCACGCAGGTCAGCCCGCTGGCGCACGCGTTGGAAGCGGAGCAGGCGCCGCCCGCGTTGACGCCGCTCTTGTGACAGGCGGCGAGCAGGAACGTGAGACCCAACAGCAGACCGAGGTGGCGCGCGTTCATGGTGACCTCACTGGTCCAACGTAGGCGAGGTGCGCGCGGAAAAGTTACGAAGACTGTGGCGTGACTGACCGATTTCCGGGCGGTTGAAACGCAGTCCCCCGAGGCTCGTCGATGGGAGAGGAGTGTCCTATGCTCGGCGCCAGCGCGTTCGCGCGCGACTCCATGTCGAGGTCTTTGCCGCCCGAGTCGGTGGACGCCCAGGATGCCCTGGCGCTGGCGCGCTTTCTCGAAGGAGATCGCCAGGGCTTTGCGGAGCTGGTGCGTCGACACGCGCCGGGCGTGAACGCGCTCTGTACGCGAATGGTCGGGCGCGCCGTGGGCGAGGAGCTGGCGCAGGAGTCGTTCGCGCGCGCCTACGCGAGCCTGGAGCAGCTCCGCCGCGACACCCACTTCCGGCACTGGGTCTACCGCATCGCCTTGAACCTCTGTCGCGATCACTTGAAGTCCGCGCGAGCGAGAGAGACCGCCACCGATTTCTCCATCGCCGAGGAGACGATCGCCGAAGGTTCTGCCACCGCACACGAGCGCGCCGCCTCCCGCGAGGCGCTCAAGGCGCTGGAGCGTGCACTGGGCGATCTGCCGCCGAAGTACCGCGAGGCCTTCGTGCTCTGGCACGTGGAGCACCTCTCCTACGAGGCCATGGCGGAGATCGCCGGCGCGGACGTTGGCGCGCTCAAGGTCCGTGTGCATCGTGCGCGGGAGATGCTGCGCAAGGCGCTGGGCGAGCTCCTGGACGAATGAAACCGAACCGAGGTCACGCTGACGTGAAGACCGATGTCCGAAAGCTCATCCACGCCTACCTCGACGGCGAGCTCTCGGCCGAAGAGGCCGGCGCGTTGATCGAGGCCGTGAAGCGCGATCGCGCGGCGGGCCGCGAGCTCTCCGCGCTGGAGCGCCTGGGCGAGGTGGCCGAGCAGCTGCCCCGGCCCGAGGTGCGCTCCGACTTCTACGAGCGCGTGCTGGCGCGCGCGGACCGTTCGCCCTCGGTCTCGTGGCTGGAGCGGCTGCGCGGGTTCCGGCTGCAGCTCTCGCTGCCCCAGCTGGCGGTGCTTGCGGTTGTCTGCCTGGTGGCCGTCGTCGCGCCGTGGGTGGCGCGTCCGGCTCCGACGATCGACGCATCGGGGAAGGTGGCCGTCCAGTTCGTGCTCGCGGCGCCGCAGGCCACGCGGGTGGCGGTGGCCGGCGACTTCAACGGCTGGAACTCGGACAAGACCCAGCTGGTGCGCAACGCCGATGGCACGTTCCGGCTCTCGGTCTCGCTGCCCCCGGGCCGGTACCAGTACCAGTTCGTGGTGGACGGCGAGCGCTGGGTGCCGGATCCCCTCGCGGCCGAGGTCGTCGACGACGGCTTCGGCGGCAAGAACGCCGTGCTCAGCATCTGATCCGGGCCAAGGGCTGTAAAATCATGAAACAGCTCTGAACCTGGCTCGTGTGGCGCCGCAAACAGTGGTAATCACTGTGCGTGTCGGTGCGCGCGCGTGCCTGCCTTCTGATGCTCTTCTGCGTCGGGGTCTGGGGTCGCAAGGCCCGGGCCGACGTGCAGGCGCGCGGCTTTGCGGTGATGCGCGCGGGCGGCGGCGCCGCGTCGGACTTGTTCCTCGGCGCTGGGATGGCACCCACCGGAACCGGCAGTCTGGCGCCCTCCGCGGAGCTCGATCTCTCGCTCGCGCCGGCGCTCAAGCTCTTCACCGACGGCCAGGCCGACCTCGAGCGCTACTTCGGCACGGGCGGCGACGCGGCGAACGCCTTCGGCGAGATGTTGGTGCAGCTCCGACCGCTCAGCTGGCTCTACCCGGAGCTCTACGGGAGCGCGCAGGGCGCCTGGTACCACGACGTCCTCGGTCCGCCGGATCCGAGCATGCCCTACGAGCCCGCGGTCTCGCGCTCCCAGCTCTTCAGCGGCGGCGCGGCGCTGCGGGCGTACCTCGACACCACCGAAGCGCGCGTGCTCTTCGTCGCCGGCGAGCGGATAAGCACCGGCGCGTATCGATACGTGGAGCGGCCGGTGACGGCGCAGCTCTCCGCGGCCACGCCCCTCGGCCGCGACGCGCGCGTGGCCGCCTTCTACCGCTTCACCGACAACGTCACCGACGCGCTCGGCTACGCGTACACCAGCCACGAGCTCACCGCGAACGTGCTCTTCTCGCCGCTCGAGGGCCTCGCGCTGCGCGCCTGGGCTGGCTTCCGCGTGAACCACACCAGCCTCGGGGAGCTCGACCGCTTTCCCCACTGGGCGTTGAGCGCGGCGTACCGCGTCTGGGGGCCGGTCTGGCTGGAGGCCACGGGCTCCGCGGAGCTGGAGTGGAGCCACAACCCGGACGGCGTCTCCACGCTGTACACGGTCTACGGCGGCGTGCGCGCGGAGGGTGGCCCGTGGCGCCTGTGAGCCTCCGCATCCGCGTGGCGCTCTGCGCGCTGCTGGGCGCGGGCTGCGCCTGGAGTCCTGCCCCGCGGCTCGAGACTGGCGGGCACGTTCGCCTCCGACACGAGGCGCAACCGGGCATGACCGTGTCGGTCGTCGGTGACTTCAACGGCTGGACGCCGGGCCAAGATCCGCTGCGCGAGGTCGGTCCCGGGCGGTACGAGGGAATCCTTCAGCTGGGGCCAGGTGCGCACAGCTACGCCTTCGCGCAAGCGATCGATGGGGGCGTCGAGGTTGTCATTCCCGAGGCGGCCCCAGGCTACGTGGACGATGATCTGGGTGGACGCGACGGGGTGCTGCAAATCCCGGGGGAGCAGTAACAATGGATCTGCTGCGTCGTCGATCCGAGAGGAGGGCCGACTCGATGAAGCGCTTGGCGGCCATCATCCTGGTGCTGATCGTTCCCTGCGTCGCGCGGGCCGGCGATGATGCGGGCACGGTGGCGCGGGCGCGCGCAGCGGCCGCTCAGCTCCCCGCGGCCGACGCGGCGGCGCTCCTGGCCCCGCTCGATCTCGCCGACGCCAAGAAGCTCCCCGCCGCTCCGGTGGCGCAGAAGATCCTCGAGGGTCTGGCCAAGCACGTGCCCGTCGCGCGCGTGGCGGCGGCGGCGGCGCAGGTGGTGGTGCGGCTCGATGACGCCTCCGCAGCGCTCGAGTCCGCGCAGATTGCCGCGCCTGACCGCGAGGCCACGCTCGCCGAGCTGGCGCTGGCCGAGGCTCGGTTGGGTTCGCGCGAGGTGCTGCTGACCTTGGCGCAGAGCGCGCGAGGCGCGAGCGGCGAGGCGTTGGTGGCGGCGGCGACGGCGTGTGCCGACCTCCGGGACGCGGGGGTTCCGGAGGCGAAGGGCGCGCCCGTGCTGGGGCGCCTCGCCGCTCGTGGCTTTGGTCCGGAGCAGCTCGCGTCGGTGCCCGCGCTCTATCGCCAGTACCGCGCCGAGGGCGGCACCGATGACCGCGCCTTCCTCGACGAGGTGCTCGCTCGCGGCCTCAACGGCGGCAACCTCCGCGGCCTCATCGATCCCTTCGCGCCGCACGGCCAGGTGCTCGACCGGCAGGCGATGCCGCCGCGCCCCGACGCGCTCCCCGACCAGGGCTCGGGCCACGGCACCGTGGCTGGCAACACCGATCGCGGCGGCTCCTCGCCCGGCGTCGACGACGACCTCGCGGCCCGCTCGGGCGGCCAGTCCGGCGCGCCCCCCAACGGCGCCTCGGCCAACAACGGCAAGGCCAAGGGTTCCAGCAACGGGAACGGCAACGCCAACGGCAACAGCGGAAAGGGCAAGGGCAACAGCAACGGCAACAGCCAGGCCCTGCACGGCCACGATCCCGGCGAGGAATAGCCGCTCGCCCCAACGCCACGTCGACGCCTGCTCGCGCGCCCGGACCATCGAGGGCTGCGCACGTGCCTAAGTTGCGCGCATGCGCGGCTCGTTCCGGATCTTCACCGTGCGCGGCATCCCGATCCGCGTGCACCTGAGCTTCCTGCTCATCCTCCCGCTGCTCGCGCTGGTGTTCGCGCGGATGGTGCGCGAGGCGGCGGGGCAGGGCGCGGCCGTATCGTGGCTCTGGGGCACCGGGATGGCGGTCGCGCTCTTCCTCTCCGTGGTGCTGCACGAGCTGGCGCACGCGCTCTACGGAAGGCGCCACGGCGCGGTGGTGCAGGACATCACGCTCCTGATGATCGGCGGCGTATCGCAGATGACCGAGCTGCCCCAGCGCAGCCGCGACGAGGCCGTGATGGCCCTGGTAGGCCCGCTCACCAGCCTCGGGCTCGGGGCGGGGCTGTGGGTGCTGGGGCTGCCCTGGCGCGGGACGTCGCACGTGGACCTGCACTTCGCGCTGGTGAACCTGGGCCGGCTCAACCTGATCCTCGGCGCGTTCAACCTCATCCCCGCCTTCCCGATGGACGGCGGCCGCATCCTCCGGGCCACGCTCGCGCCGCGGCTCGGCCTGGGCAGGGCCACGCGCGTGGCGGCCTGGCTGGGGCGCGGGCTGGCGGCGTGCTTCGCGCTGTTCGGGCTGCTGGGCGGGAACCTGATCCTGGTGTTCATCGCCGCGTTCGTGTGGATGGGCGCGGGCGCGGAGGCCGAGCAGACCGAGCTCAAGGCCGCCCTCGAGGGCCTGCGCGTGCGCGACGTGATGACCCCGCTCGCGCGCGCCGCCGACGCGAGCGCGCCGCTGGAGGCCATCGCCGCGGAGATGCAGCGCGAGGGCCAGCTCTCGGTGACGGTGGTGGACGGCGAGCGCGTGCTGGGCGTGGTGAGCCTGGAGGATCTCTCGGGCGTGCCCGCGGAGCGGCGGCTGGAGACGCGCGCGCGCGAGCTGGCGAAGCCGGTGCCCACGCTCGGGCCCGACGAGCCGGCGTGGCGCGGGCTGCGGCTCCTGGCGGAGCGGAACCTGACGCTGGTGCCGGTGGTGCTCGATGGCCGCCTGGTGGGGACGCTCTCCACGAGTGACGTGAAGCGCGCGATGCGGCTGCGGAGCGCGAGCGAGCGGCGGCGGCCGGTGCGGGCCGAGGTGCACGCCTGACACGCGGGTCGCTTGTCAGGGTCGGTGCTTCCCTCGAGCAGGAGGAAGCTGAACGCGGGCCGCGTTGTCAGCTCAGGTTGTGGAACACGTGCTGCACGTCCTCGTCCTGCTCCAGGGCGTCCACCAGCTTGAGGACCTCGTTGGCCTTGTCCTCGGGCAGCTCCACCATGGTCTGCGGCACGTACGCGCTCTCGGAGGAGAGGGGGTGGATGCCCCGCGCTTCGATGGCGTGCTGCAGCTTGCCGAAGTCGTTGAACGCGCAGCGGATGACGATCTGCTTCTCGCCGTTCTCGCCCTTGCCCTCGCCCATCTCCTGAAGGCCGTGGTCAATCAAGTCGAGCTCGAGGGCCTCGAGATCGAGGCCCTCGGGCGCGAGGCGGAACACGCCCATGCGCGTGAAGAGGAAGCCCAGGCTGCCGGTGGTGCCGAGGTTGCCGCCGGCCTCCTTGAAGTGCATGCGCACGTTGGCCACGGTGCGGACCACGTTGTCCGTGGCGGTCTCCACCAGCACCGCCACGCCGTGCGGTCCGTAGCCTTCATAGAGGACGATGTCGTAGCTCTTGGCGTCCTGGCCGCTGGCGCGCTTGATGGCCGCCTCGACCTTGTCCTTGGGCATGTTCGCGGCGCGCGCGTTCTGCATGGCGCGGCGAAGTGCGGGGTTCGAGTCGGGGCTCGGGCCGCTCGCCTTCACCGCGATGGTGATTTCCTTGCTGATCCGGGTGAAGACCTTCGCCATCCGGTTCCAGCGGGCGAACATCGTGGACTTGCGCGTTTCGAAAATGCGTCCCATGGCGGCGCACCTTAGCGGTTGTGGGAGGCGCTTCCCAGCGCCGACAACCTGACTTTTCAGTTGCCGTCGTCGGCGCCCGCGTCCGGCACGGGCGTGGGTCGCACCGGCATGGGCGGCAGCGGCTGGCTCATCACCTGGCAGCCCTCGGCCTCGTCGCCCGGCTTCTTGGGGTCGACCTTCGCGCAGAGCTGCGTGTAGCGCGTGAAGACCTCGGCGCAGTCGGAGTTGCCCTTGGCGGCGATGTCGTCGAGGCACGACTGGCGCAACAGCTCGGCCACGCGGGTGCGCGCCTGCGCGGCGGTGGGCGCGGGCGGGACCTTGAGGCCGGCGAGCTCCGGCGCGCGCTGCAGCGTCGCCACCAGCGGGCGCCGCACCTCCTGGACGTCGGCGAGGCTCGCGCAGTTCAGCACCGCGCGGCCGAGCAGGCTGCGCACGTAGACGCCGAAGACCTCGGAGGCCTCGGCCGCGTCGCCGGTCTGGGCCTTGCGGCTGGCGATGCGGTCGATGCTCTTCGACGCGTGCACCAGCGCCTTGCAGCTCGAGGTTGCGCTGAGCGCGCCGAGGATTGCGGTCACGGCGGCGCGGCGTTCTTCGTCGAGACCGGTGGTCGTCTTCCGGCGCAGCTCCTGCACCAGCGCTTCTTCGAGGAGGAGCGTGGCCTTGGAGTTGTAATCGTCGTCGCCGACGAACTCCTGCAGGAGCGCGTAGCCCACCAGCCGCTTGTTGGCGTTGGCCTCGTCGGTCACGAGCGCGCTGGTCTCGAAGAACGCGCGGTACTTGTCGGCGGCCTTGGCGCGCTCGAACTCGCGGTTCCAGCGGTCCTGGTCGACCTGCTGCTGGTGCTGCTGCTGCTGCTTGTTCACGTAGCTCTGGAACGCGTTGGCGAAGAAGCCGCCCACCGCCACCAGCCCCACCAGCGACTGCGACGCCATCTGGATGCGCGAGCGCCGCCGCTGACGCTGGTAGCGCAGCTCGAAGAGCTCCTCGGCCAGCTTGAGGCGGGTGAGCTCGTCGGCGTTGGCGTTCTGGGCCAGCCCGAACGCATCCTCGGACTGGGTGGTCTGGCGGGCCTTGGGTTCGTCCATGGGGCGCAAAGCCTAGCAGTGGCTCTGGGCGCGCGCCGCTGGGCCGTGGTACGGACCGCTGCAACGACGTTTTCGAGGAGCGCGCTTGGAGCTCTCGCAACTCGGCTGGGACGAGCAGTGGCTGGCGGCCTTTCAGGCGCTGCGCCCGTGCTTCGCCTCGCTGGCGCTCGAGCCGGGCCGCGTGCTGCGCCAGGATCGCGGCTGGTTCAAGGTGCTCACCGCCCAGGGCGAGCGGCTCTCGCGCGCAGCGGGCAAGCTGGCGCACGGCGCGGAGAACGCGCTGGAGCTGCCGGTGGTCGGCGACTGGGTGGCGATCGCGTTCGCGCACTCCAAGCGCGAGGCCACGGTGCACGCGGTGCTGCCGCGGCGGAGCCTGCTCGCCCGCCGCATGGCCGGGAACGACGAGCCCCAGCCCATCGCCGCCAACGCCGACGTCGCGTTCCTGGTGCACGGGCTCGACCAGGAGCCGCACCTCCGCCGCACCGAGCGGGCGCTGGCGATGATCGCCGCGAGCGGCGCGCAGCCGGTGCTGGTGCTCAACAAGGTCGACCTCGCCGCCGACGCGCCCAAGGCCATCGCCGAGGTGCAGGCCATCGCCCACGGCGTGGCGGTGCTGGCGCTCTCGGCCGAGCGCGGCGACGGGATGGACGCGTTTGCGGCGCTGCTGCCGCCCGGGCGTACGGGGGTGCTGCTCGGGCCGAGCGGGGCAGGGAAGTCGTCGCTCGCGAATCGACTGCTCGGCGAAGCGCGGCTGGCCACGGGCGCGGTGCGCGCGGGCGACTTCAAGGGCCGGCACACCACGACGCGGCGCGAGCTGGTGCTCTTACCCTCGGGCGCGCTGCTCATCGACGGCCCGGGCGTGCGCGAGTTCGGGCTGCTCGAGGGCGAGCTCGCGGAGACCTTCCCGGACATCGACGCGCTCGCGGTGAATTGCCGCTTCCGGGACTGCGCGCACGCGAGCGAGCCGGGCTGTGCAGTGCGCGCGGCGGCGGAGCGAGGCGAGCTCGATCCCGATCGGCTGGAGAGCTTCCTGAAGCTGCGCCGCGAGCTGGACACGGGTACGTCGGGCGCGCGCGCCGAGCGACACGGAAAGCGGAAGCGGTGAGAGGCGGCACGGGCACGATAAGCTGGGAAGATGAAGCTCGCTCTCGGCTTGTTGATTGTGTTGGTGCTGGTGTTCGCTCTCGCGAGGAGCGCGCGCGCCGACGACAAGCTGAAGCGGGCGGCCGCTGCGGCTCAGCTCGGTGATGCGTCCACGGCACAGGCGCTGATCGCCGAGTCGCTGGCCAGGTCAGATCCGCAAGCGCTGCTGATCGCCGCATGCGACGCGCTGAATCGTGCGAAGGGGGCCGAAGCCCGGGTGTTCATCCAGCGGCTCGAAGCGGTGCGACCGGGCGCGCCGGAGGTGGCGGTGCTCAAGATCCTCGCTGCGCAGAGCGACGCTGGGCCTGAGTTTCATTGGCTCAATCGTGTCGTGGCGGCGCTCCCGGAGGCCAAGCTTGCTCAGCTTTCGCCGACGATCTTCACCGAGCCGCTCTCCACTTCTCAGCCGCTGACCGATGCCCAGCTCAAAGCCGCCTCGGGCAACGGCGGGTTCCTCGTGCGGCTCGGTGCAATGGGGCCCGTGCCTTCCGACGCGCTCATCGACGAAGCCCTGGAGCTGAGCAAGGCGAACCTGCCACCGTCAGTTGCGATCGCGGTGATCACCGTGCTCACGGATTCCAAGCTGGCCGAAGCGCGTCAGAAAGGTGCCCTCGCGGCGGCGCGCCAGCTCCTCCAGCGAACCGCCGAAAAGAACCCCGGCACGCTTTACCTCCAGGTGTGGTCGGTGCTGCTGGGAACAAGCGACTCTGAGGCGCTGAGCGCGAGCGAGCTCGATGCGCTCGAGAAGGCCGTCACCGCGCAGGACACGTCGTTGCCGATGCCTGAGCTCTTCGACGAGCTCGAGCGCGCGTACGAACGCCTGCCGGAACGCGGCAGCGCCTACGAGCTCGCGTGGAACACGCTCTTCAAGCTCTACCCGCTCAGCATGCACGTGGTGCTCTTGCGGCGCGTGAAGGCGACCGCGACACGAGGCGATGCGGCGGCCACCGCTCGCGCCGCGCACGTCCTTGCGGTGGTGGGGCGCGCCTTCACGACCCAGCGCAGCATCGTGGAGCTCAACATCGGGCGCGGATTGCTCTCGACCGCTTCGGAGCTGACCCACGATGGCGCGCTCGCCGCCGAGTCGGGGAAGGCCAAGGCCGAGTTCGAGCTCCTTCAGCGGCGCACCGCGGCGCTTCGCTTCATCGCGTCTTTTCCATTCGCGGGGATCACGCGCGACCTGATCGCGGCGAACACGCACGGCGAGATCGCGTTCCTCGCGAGGCTCCCGAACGTGCCCTGACACGACTCAGTTCAGGTACTCGCGCGCCGGCTTCTTCTTGGCCTTCTTCACGCCCGCGTCGGTGAGGATGTACCTCACGAGCAGATCGCCCTCGTCGGCTTCCACGCGCGCCTCGAACGCCGGCCCGCTCAGCGCCCCGAGCACGGCCTCGTTCCGCAGGTTCGTGACCCGGCCGGTGAGCGTGTCGCCGGCGATCTGCTGGCTCTTGCCGTCGCGGCGGTGCAGGTCGGCCGCGGCCTGGTAGAGCGTCATCGCCAGCGCGGGCGAGAGCGGCCGGTTGCTGAAGAGCACCGAGATGAGCCGCCAGCCGTCGACCTTCTTCGCCATCGGCAGATTCTAGCCCGCCCGCGGCGCGGCGTCCGCGGAAGTCGCGCGCGCACGCGGGCCGAGCAGGCCAGGCGCCGCCAGCACGCCGATGGCCAGCACCACCAGCCCGGCACCGACGAGCTCGCTCGACGCCGGCATCGCAAACCCAAGCAGGCCGGCGAGCGCGAGGCTCCCCACCACGCCCGCGAGGATGCTCGACGCGCGGTTCACGGGCACCGCAAACGAGCTCTCGCGCGGATCCAGCAGCACCAGCGCGCCGAACACGCCCGTGCCCTCGGACAGCAAGCCCACGAGCAGGCCCCAACCCGCGAGCTGCGGATGGAGGAGGCGCGCGAAGCCGTCGCGGAGGTGCGGCAGGTCGGCGAGCGCGAGGACCGCGAGGATGGCCAGCAGCGCCGGCGAGGCCACCATGTGCTCCTCCACGAAGTAGCGCAGCCGCACCTCGTGCTCGGGGCGCTTACCGAGCTTGCTCATCAACTGCAGCCGCACGAAGTACGCGCCGAGGTACACGGCGACGTCGAGGCCGGCCGCGGGCGAGAGGGTGAGGTCGTCGCCGCGGAAGGTGACCGCGAGCGCCGCCAGGCTGAGCCCGAGGCCCGTCCAGGAGAACCAGCGCACCGCGCGGTGGCTCGCGGCGTCGACGATGGGCGCGATCACCAGCACGCCGCCCTTCATCAAGAGCACCATGAACACGATCGACACGCCGCGAAACGTGTACGCCAGCGTGGTGGTGACGATGACCGCGGCGCTCGCGATCCCCGAGAGCAGCGTCCAGCGCGCGGGGCAGGGCAGGTGCACGCCGCCGAGGGTCACGTGGTGCGCGTGGCGCCACCAACCGAGGGCCGTGATCACCGCGAGCGCCGCGAGCGCGGAGGCCACGGCCGTCGCGGGCAGCAGCTCGGCGCCGGGGATCGCGCTTTGCCCCGGGATGCTGCCGTCGGAGAGGACCTTGGTGAGCGCCGCGTACGGCACGTAGGCCGCGAAGTAGCCGAACGCGAATCCCCAGATCGATCGGCTCGCGTGGGCGTCGTGCGTGGGGCCGTCGTTCGTCATGCCCCCTGAGGATTGCAAGCGGCTCGCCCGGCGTCCAAGGGGGGATCGCGCGCAGCGCTTGCGGCGTCGGCGTGTCGGGCGGAGCGCGGTGCAAAGCCTGCGTTCATGCGAGAATCGAGCGTCGCCTGGAGGCCTGTCGTGTCGATGCCTGTCCACGCCGGCGCTGATCGTCGCGCGCTGCCCTCGTTCGCCGATCCGAGGCGCGCGGTGGGGCGGCTGGTGCTCTCGGTTGCGGTGGGCGTCGTCGCGGCCATGCTGATTCCGCAGACGCTGGGCTGGGCCGTGCGCGCGGTCGCGGGCTGGTGCGCGGGCGGGACGTTCCTGCTCGTGGCGGCGTGGGTGGTGATCGTCCGCTCCGACGTCGCCGTGACACGCATGCGCTGCAGCCAGGAGGATCCCGGGCGCTTCCTGGTCTGGGTGGTGGTCGTGGTGGGGAGCTTGTTCAGCCTCTTCTCGGCGGTGGGGCTCTTGCAGCACTCGAAGGAGATGTCGCAGCACGCGAGCCTGCTCACGCTGCTCTGCCTCTGGGCGGTGGCGTGCGCGTGGTGTCTGACGCACAGCGCGTTCACGCTGCGGTACGCGCACCTCTACTACCGCGACGACGGCAACGGCGAAGGTGGGCTCGACTTCCCCGGCCGCCAGGCGCCCGACGATCTCGACTTCGCCTACTTCTCGTTCACCATCGGCACCTGCTTCCAGACGAGCGACGTCTCCATCAGCGAGCGCATCATTCGCCGCACCGTGCTCCTGCACGGGGTGATCTCGTTTGCGTTCAACACCGCGATCCTGGCGCTGGTGTTGAACCTCGTGTTCGGGCATCTGTAGTCGTTAGCCGATCGGCTAACGAACGACGGCGCCTACTTCACCGGAAACGCGTGCAAGAACGCGCGAACCGTCTCCAGCTCGTCGTACTTCGGCTTGAAGCCCGTCGCGGCCTGGAAGCGGCTGGCGTCGATGACGATGGGGAACTTGATGTGCTCCAGCGCGCCGCGCGGCAGCGAGGGCAGCCCGCGTCGCCCGAGCAGGAACGTGAGCAGCGGCTCGGGAATCGGAATCGCCGTCCGATGCGTCTCGCGGATCAGGTACGACAATGGCAGCGGCTGCGGCCCGGCCACGTTGAACACGCCCCGCGGCCGCTTCTCCACCGCGCGCACGATGGCGTCGGCGGCGTCGTCTTCGTGCAGGAACTGGAAGAGCGGGTCGAAGCCCATCACCGTGGGCACGCGCTTGCCACGCACGAAGTTGGCGAGCGTGCCGTGCCCCGAGGGCCCGAGCGTGTAGCAGACGCGCAGGATGGTGGTGCACAGCTCCGGGAACCGCCACAGCGCGGTCTGCGCGTAGAGATCCGCGGCGACGAGGTCGCTCAGCTCGGGGAAGTGCGCGAGCGCCTGCGGGGGCTCGTCCTCGGTGTGGTACAGCGGCGTGTCCGGGCCGGCGCCGTAGAACGTGTGCCGCCCCACGAAGATGACCTGCTTGGCGCCGTAGGTGTGGCTGTGCGCGAACACGGCCTGCGTGCCGCCGAGGTTGATGCGGTAGCGCTCGTCGCCGCTGGCGGAGAGCGCGCTCATGGTGCCCAGGTGGATCACCACCTCGGGCCGCACGGTGCGGAAGACGTCCTCTGCGGCGCGCTTGCGCAGATCGAGCTGGTAGAGCGGGATGCCGCGCGGCCGATCGGCCCACGGTCGCGCGTCGATGCCCACGACCTGATGACCGGCCTCGTGCAGCTCGAGCGCCACCCGCCGCGCCACGTGCCCCGACATGCCTGGGATGAGCACCCTCATCGCACGAGCCCCTTGCGGTTCTCGCGGCCGTTCTCGATGAGCGAGGCGATCTTGTTCTTCACCTGCTCCACGTAGCCGTTGATGACGCCGTCGTCCTCGTTGCCGTTGCCCTGAAAGTGCATCGGCTCGCCGTAATAGACCTCGAGGCCCACCGGCAGCGGCAGCATCACGCCGTAGGGCGTCACCGGGATGTACGGCACGCCCACCATGCGGCCGACCTTGTAGAGATTGGTCACGGTGGGGATCGCGTCGCCGCCGCCGATGAAGCCGAAGGGCACGATGGGCGACTGCGTCTTGAGCGCGAGCCGCATGAACCCGGTGCCGAAGTCCACCAGCGAGTAGCGCTCCTTGTAGAGCTTGGCGGTGCCGCGTGCGCCCTCGGGGAAGACGAGCAGCACGCGGTCGTCGCGCAAGAGCCGCTCGGCGTGCTCGGGCAGGCCGGTGAACTGGCCGGTGCGCTGGGTCCAGGTGTTGGCGAAGGGCAGGGCGTTGAGAAACTTCTCCACCATCGCGTGCGCGAGCCGCGGCGGATCCATCTCCAGGAACAGCGAGGTGAGCACCATGGCGCCGTCGAGGGCCACGCCGCCCGAGTGGTTGCCGATGAGCATGGCGCGGCCGCGCGGCGGAATGTGCTCGACGCCGTGCGCCTTCACGCGGAAGTAGTTCCGGTACATCCACGCCAGCGGCGTGAGGCTGATGCGCAGGTGCTTCTTGCTCACGCCGTAGGGATCGACGCCGAGCTCGTCGAACGGCAGCTCGAGGCGATCCACGCGCTCTCGGATCGATAGCTCTCGCATGACCCCCCGCGGCTCGTGGCCGGTGCGAGAAGGCTAGACGAATTCGCGTCCCAGGATTCGGGAAAAGCGAGAGGGCTCGGTTGCCGATTGACGCTCGGCAACCAGGAACCAGGAGCGAGGAACCAGGAACGGACTCAGAGAATCCCGAGCGAAGCCATGAGCTGCGCTCGCGCCGTGGCCACGCTGTACACGGCCGACACGCGCTGCGCCGCCGACGAGGTAAGCGTCGCCTGGGCGTCCGAGAGCTCGATGATGTTGCCCACGCCGGCCTGGTAGCGGCCCTCGGCGAGCGTGAGCTGGGCCTTGGCGGCGTCGAGCGCCTCGTCGGCGGCGGTGAGCGCTTCCTTCGCGGCGTGCACCGCGAGCTGCGCCTGCTCCACCGACTGACGCACTTGCAGATGGAAGGCGTCGCGCTGGGCCTCGATGATCACCCGGTTCGACTCCGCCTCCTGCACCTGCGCGTTGGTGAGCCCGCCCTGGTAGAGGTTCCAGCTCATGGTGAGCTGGCCGATGAGGTTGGGGGTCATCTGGTCGTGGAAGAGGTTGTCGCCGGTGAGCGTGCCGGAGGCGCTCGCGCCGAAGCTCGGCCAGTACGCGCCGCGAATCGAGCGCAGCGTGTAGTCCTCGGCCTGGAGCTGGGCCTCGAAGGCGGCGCTCTCCGGCCGCGCGGCGTAGGCCTGGTCCACGAGCTTGTCGAGCGCGCCGTCCTCGCCTTGGACCGGAGCGAGCTCGGTGTCGGTGACCTCGTAGTCGGTCGGGCCTTCGACGCCCATGGCCGTGTTCAGCGCGGCCTTGGCGGTGGCGTAGTTGTTCGACGCCTGGATGAACTGCACGCGCGCATTCGCCACGTTCGCCTTCGACTGCGCCAGCGCGATCTCCGGCTGCGTCCCCGCCTCCACGAAGCCCTTGGTCTGATCCAGGTGCGCCATCTGGGCGTGCAGCGTGGAGTTGGCCACGGCCACCAGGTCGCGGTTCGCGCGGGCGGTGAAGTACGCGGTGCGCACGTTCTCGTTCACGGTGACGGTGTTGGCCCGCTCGGTGTCCGACTGCGCCGAGGCCGTGGACTGCGCGGCCCTGTAGCGGCCCCAGGTCTGCTGGAAGTCCCAGATGGTCTGCGTGGCCGTGAGCGAACCCGACCAGTACGAGGTGGTGTTCGGCGTGGTGCTGGTGGGCACGCCGCCACCGGGGTTGATCACCGTGGCGCTGCCGTTGTTGTTGGTGGAGAGCCGGTAGCTCGCGTCGAGCCCCACCTGCGGCAGGTTGGGTGCGAAGGCCTCGTCGGCGCGCGCGTCGGCGGCCAGGGTGGTCGCGTGCTGCTGCCGGAGCGTGGGCTGGTTCCTCGACGCCGACTGCAGCGCCTGCTCCAGCGAGAGCGTCTTCGTCGACGCCTCCAGGTGATCGGACGGGTCGGCCGACAGCGCCAACGCGAGTACGAGAACGGGAATCATTCGAACCTCAGGGCGTCGATGGGGTCGAGCCCCGACGCCTTCACCGCCGGATATAAGCCGAATCCGACGCCCACCAAGGCGGAGAACACCACCGCCACCACCATCACGTCGGGACGCAGCACCAGCGGCAGCCCCATCTTGTTGGCGAACATGAAGCCGGCGCCCACGCCCGCGCCGATGCCGAGCAGGCCGCCCACCGTGGACAACGTGAGCGCCTCGATGAGGAACTGCAGCATGATCTGCACGGGCGCCGCGCCAATGGCCATGCGGACGCCAATCTCGCGCGTCCGCTCGGTCACGCTCACCAGCATGATGTTCATGATGCCGATGC
>JAFEBB010000060.1 GCA_018266075.1 Deltaproteobacteria bacterium
CGAGGCCCATCTTGGCCTCAGCAAGGTGTCTCAAGAAATCGTGACGCGGGGGAGCGGCGTTGTCGACGCATCCCGACGTGTTTTGCCCGCACGGCCGCCACGTGTACTCGCTCGCAGGGGCGAAGATCGATTTCTCGCCGGAGTCCGCGTGGCTTGAATCCAAGTGCGCGAATGGGCCCATCCTTCTGGACGCACTACGAACGGCGGCCGCCGCGGACGGCATGGACGCACGTCGGCTTCAGGCGGTCGCGTCGCTCGACCCCGACCTCGAGTTCCTTCAAGCGAACGCTTACCGGGAGGCGCAGGTGCGGTTGAAAGCCGACGACGGGCAGGCTGCGTAGAGAATCCCAAGGCTCATCGGGATGAGGCAGCCGGCCGGTGAGTCAAACGACTATCCCATTGCGCCGAACCTGGGCTGCTCGAGTCATTGCGAGCATCGAACGCCAAGTTGAGCACTTGTGTGGTGCGGCCCGCAGACCCCGCCGACAACCGCCCCGAAATGTTGCGGGCTGCACCTGCCCGACCGCCCCACAATCTGAAGTAGTGGAAGAGGACAGTTGGTGAGCACGGGAGCGTGCAGCTGTCAGCGCGCGCAGGCGCTCGCGCTCTTCAGGTTCGAGACCCCTCGGAGGACGCATGAAATCTGGCGACCATATCCGAGTGTCCCGCGGCCTCTACACCCATCACGGCATCGCAACCCATCACGGCATCGCATCGGCGGCAGACCGGGTGATCCACTACACAGGCGAACTGGCCAGGAAGGCCAACGCCGCAGTGGCGGAGACGAGCCTTGAGGACTTCGCGGCAGGAGGTGTGGTCGAGGTTGTCCGGTACGCCAGGTCTTCGTCCGTCGATGAGGTGTTCCGCCGCGCCCGGAGCCGCCTCGGGGAAACGCAGTACGACCTCATCTGGAGCAACCGCGAGCACTTCGCTCGGTGGTGCAAGACAGGTGTGCACCAGAGCGAGCATGTGCGGAACACGAGCTCCACGGTCGGCGGGACGGTGGGCGCTGGGGCGGCGACGGCGGGGAATCTCAGCGCAGTGAGCGCGCTTGGGGCGGTGGCGGGGTTGAGTGGGCCGGGGGTGATGTCGGGGCTGGCGACGGTTGGCGGTGTGGTGGGGGGTGGGGCCGTCGCCGGCCTCGGCGTGCTCGCCGCGGCCCCCGCAGTCGTCTCCACTGTCGCGATGCGACGGGTCCTCGCAGACGACTCGACGCTTCCTCAGGCCGAGCGCGATGCCCGCCAGGCCGGACGCGCAGCCACCGTCGTCGGTGGAGCCGCAGGAACGGCTGGCTCGATCGCGGCAGTCGCTACCCTCGGTGTACCTGGCCTCAGCGCGGTCGGGATCACCACGGGGCTCGCTTCAATTGGAAGCATGGTCGGGGGCGGAATGGTTGCGGGCGCAGCACTGACGATCGCCGCACCGGCGGCAGCGGCGGCCGCGGTCGGGTACGTGATCTATCGACTCTTCAAGTAGCTCGCGCCCGATCACTCGAGCTTCGAATCCACGACCTCGGAGGATTGGACCGCTCCAGATCTCGGAGCGGTGACGTTTCATCGTTTGGGGCGGCCACGAGAGGGCCGTGCCGGAGGGGATTCATGGTGGTGCTGAGCGGGGGCGGGACCAACAACAACAGGCTCCTCGGGCGATCCAATGCCCGGAAGTGCATGCCTCATGGTGGTATCGCCATCGTCCTCTTCCTGGGACCACTCGCACCCCTCGTGGTCGGTTGCGTTACGGTGCACGAGACTTCGACGACCCACGACACCTCCGTGCGGACCGAGCGCTCCCTCGAGCCCATCGAAGGGACCGCTCACTTGCGGGTCGGGGCGACGGCAAGCGGTACCACCGCGGCCTTCTCAGCGACGAAGCTCCAGCGCTGCAACGAGACAGCAATCCCGGTGGTGCACAGGACCGAGATGGTGAAGCGAGACACAAAGGGAAGTCTCTTCGTGGCTCCGCTGCTTGGGACCATCCTGGTCGGGACCGGGCTCTACTCGTACTTCGACGCCGATGGGCTTGCGAGCACGCCCGACGCTCAGGGCAACACAGGCGATCCAAACGACTACCGCGGCCTTGGATTGGCGATGGTAGGTGCCGGAGCGGTGGCGTTCGCCATTGCGGCGGTCGACCTCTACAGAACGCGCGATTCGGAGTTCGACCGAGGCGAGGTCCAACTCGAGCCGGACATCACTGAAAGAGAATGCCCCGCGCAGCCGGTATCCGGCAACGCCAAGCTGATCCTCGGGGCAGCAGGAATTCCCCTTGTCTTCGATGACAGGGGCCACGCATCAGTGAGTCTCGAAAACCTGGGCGTGGCAGACCTTCCGAGCGCGAGCCCGTGGAAGGTCAACCTCGAGGGTTCGGAAGCCGCAGTCTCCTGGAAGGAGGAAGAGCTCGCCTCGCTCGTCGCAGCTCTGCGCGCCAATCCGTCCTCACGCTTGGCAAGGGAAGAGACCGCCCAGGCCGCCGCCGCCAAGGCGGAGCGGGGACACCGGTTGACGGCGCTCACTGCAGCCTTCTCGAAGCAGCTGGCCGATGGGGACTTCCCCAACGCGCGGCGGTCGCTCACGGAGTTGGCAGACCTCGGCGTCGCGGTGGACGCGGACCGGAAAAGAGTCGACGACGCGGAGGCGGACGCGCGGCAGGCAAGTTGCCAGAAGGCGGCGCGCGCCTCCAAGCCGCTCCTCCACTCATCCAAGGCGGATGCTGTCGAATCCGGATTGAGCGCGCTTCGAACCTCCTGCCGGTTCGACGGCAATCCGCTCCAACCTCTGCAGAACGCCGATGGCGAGGAAGCAGCGAAGCTCGACGACGCACTACAGGAGCGCGCCGCAACGCTACGAGCTCAGGAGAAGCTTCGCACCTGGCGGACCTTCGCCGCGAAGTGCCAACGCACCGAGCGGGACCTCACCGCGCTCGACGGCGTGCGCAACTGCAATGCGACCTGTACCCGCGCGCGCACGAAGATCGAAGCGGATTGGCAGGCCTTGCAAGAGGCCGACATCCCCGACCTGCCTGAACGTACGCCAGAGGCGATCCAGGCTGTCGACCTGTGCGAGCGCTCCCACTGCCCCAACTGTCCTGTCGGTCCGATGGAGGAGAACCATGCGTCAGAGTGAAGCCAACAACCACTGGATCGAGTCTTGGATACTTCGAGCCGGACGATGGTTCTGTACGGTGATCGGCGCTCTGGCGATCGCCTCGCTGGTCCTTGGCTCTGTCGCACTTGTGGTGGCAGCCGGCTACTTCCTCCTTGCCCACCCGACCAAGCCCGCGCTTCCGCCGGAGCCGCCGGCTGCCGCTCCCGTCTCAATCGAAGACGCGAAGCGACTCGTCAAGGCCGAGCTCGCCTTCTCGGACGCTCCGGGGCAACGCGTCCCCGAGTTGTCTGAAGAAGACATCGCACGCGCGACCCCTCTCCGGGAGCTCTTTCCCACGACGAACTACACATGGGACGACGTCCTTGAGGACTATTGCCACACGCCAACCTCCTACGGCTGCCTGGAGCGCGGTCAACGAGTGACCCGGCGCGGAGTAGGCCGCTTCATCGCCTATGTGCTGACCCTGGTAGACGAAGACGAGCGCGAGCATTCGATATCCGAGCTCAAGCGGCTCCTTCCCGGCGTCGCTGCGGCGGAGCGCGCGAACCTGGTTATCCCAATCCTGTCCGCGGAGCGTGATCGTTCCATCGCCGCAAAGAAGCAGCAAGACGCCCACCAGGAACAGGTCGCACAAATCGAGCGTGCCTATAACGAAGCCGTATCTGACCACCGAAGCACGGCTGGATTCATTGCAATGCTTGGAGCGGGCGGGGTTGCCTCCGGCGTCTCGGCCATGCTCAGCATCTGCCTTGTCGTGGCGATACTGGCCATCGAGCGGCATCTGAGGACCGCGACGACTGCCGTCGAGGCACGCCCGGCCACATGGAGCGGTGGGCCTGTGACGTAGGCGGACGATGAGGATGGCGCGCGGAGCTGTCAGAGACGTGCGCCCCACACGCTCCTATCAACGAAACGGAGGAGTCATGCCCCACAAGCCTTCGACGAAAACGCGACGCCGGCGATCGAGTCCGGCATTCGCCTCCATTTTCCCGAAGGCTGGCCACTTCTCGACCAAGGCCGGCGTGCCGGCCTGGCGTGTACGAGGGAGCGGCGTGAATGGGTCGCCGCTTGAGGCCCCGAACACTGCCCGGATTGCGGAGCTCCTGGCCAGCTCCGGGCTGCAGGTGACTCCAACGTGCATCATGGGGATGTGCTGTGCCGACCAGTACAACCTCGACGTCGAGTTCCTGGACGGCGGACTGCAGGCCGTCACAGGGAACTATCTCTTCAATGAGAAGGGTGCCTGGGTGTTTGGGGCTCGAGCTGTACTTTACGTCGCGCTTCGGATGGGGCTCCGGGTACCTGATGCGTTTCGGTTGGAGCATGGCCTGGTAGGGGTCGACCTGGGCGAACTTGAGGCGGCTCTGCCCCGTCGGCAAGCGGCATCACAGGATGCCGAGCCCGGCCAGACGAATGACGCTTGAGTTGGCAACGTCAACCCTTCAATCACCATCTCGTTTAGGGCTGAAAGCATCAATTCATCAAGACGGAGCGAGGGCCACGGCCTTGAGACCTCCGGCCAACCGACCAGCGGCTTCTCCCGCTTGCACGGTGGCAAAACCGTGGTGATGAGGCCGCTATGGTCAATCTTTTCCGACTCTTCGCATATCTTCTGCCGCTCTGCCGAGCTCCTTCCGGCTGACCGGTGGCGAGCTGTCAGTGTCTTCGCTTCCAAGGCATCAATCCGTTGAACCCATTGATGCCGCGTGGTCACGCGGCCGGTTGAAACAGGAGTGTTCCCATGCGCGATCGCAACGCGACACTCTCGAAGATGCGCGAGCGCCTCGAAGCCGCCCAGGGGCTGGTGAACCGCAACGAGTATTCGGAGGCACGGGCAGAGTTCGTGAAGCTCGCCACGGAGCTCCAGCAGCTTGGCCTTCGCTCCGCGAACGTCCTTTGGGGCCTCGCGGTGGTCGCCGACTACCTCGGCGATCCCCGCGAGGCCATCACCCGGGTCGAGGAAGCCCTGGAGCTCGATCCGCTTGCTGTGTCCATCGCGAATTCAAAGGGGATCATCTTGAACCGCATCCGCTCCATGCTCTCCGACGTGACCCGGGCTCCCGATGATCCCACTACTCCTTCGCTGTACGAACTGCTGCTGGAACGTGGGGAGGCCGATGTCGACGCGCACCTCGCAATGGCACGGTTCTACAAGCACGCTGGCCATCATGCGGATGCGCTGCGCGTTCTCTCGGCACTGACAACCCTCTACCCGCGCGCAGTGGAAGCTTGGGTGGCAATCGAGGAGGCAGCTCGTGCCGCTGGCAACAGTCACCTCGCCGAAGAGGCCGCTATCCAGGTGAAGCTGCTGGGTGCCTCTCTTGGCAAGGGCGCTCAGGCGTAGCTTCTTGACTGGCTCGCGACGTGGAGGGCCAACCCATGGACATGGATATCGACCTCGACGCGTACCGCCACCAGTTCGCTGACCGGCTGAGTGACTTCAAGTTGTTGTTCGGAGAGTACGGCGTCGACTTCTATGGCGTTCCGCAACTGCGGGGGATCATCGAGGCGCTCCCCGCGGCCGACCGCTTTCGATTCGTAGCTCTCATGTTTCTCGACGCGCTATTCGAATCTGCGCTTCACGAGAAGGCGACACCCGGAGTCGATTCGCACAAACTGGTTGATCGACCGGCGTTCATCATAAACACGTACAACGTGCTCTTGATGCCTTCGGAAAACATTTCACATCGGCACCCACAGGTTCTGCTCGGGCTGATTGGGCAGTGGCGGCCGGCCCACCTCGACGCGCTCGCACTGACGACGCGCGCGTATGTGGGGGTTCTGATCGATCGGCTCCCAAGGGCGGCGGGGCTCGAGGAACTCTTCCGTGCTCGGGTGGCGGAAATCTCTCAGGACCCCGATTTGCTCGAGACGAGTTTCGATCCTGTAGGTCTCCATATCGCGGAAACCGTTCGAGACACCTACTTGGAGGCCCTGCGGGCATCGGCGACTGCCGTCTCGTCAAGGTGATACCAAAGAGGGTCTATTGTTCCTCTCCTTTGTACCGTTGCCGCCCGTCTATGTCGCAACTGCAATGTTCTACTGCCCGTACGAAGCACGGAGGCCCAAAGGATGAGCGCCGAAACAGATCGAGATGCTGTGAAGGCGCGGCTCAATGAGGCCCGCGCACTACTCGAGGAATCATCCTACGCGGAAGCCGAGTCCCTGCTCGCACCGCTCGACCAGGAGCTCAATCTGGCTGGCTTTGTCTCGGCTGAGACGGCGTACCTCCGGGCTTGGGTCCGCATGGGTGCGGCGTCCCTTGAGTTCCGCCAAGGAGCAATCGCGGAGGCGTCCACCCTACTCGGTGACGCCCTGGACCGCGTCAAGACGTCCTTGCGGCTCGATGCCGGGTCCAGCGACGCACAAGCGCTGCAGGAGGCGGTTCGCTCCGAATTGTATAAGGCCGTGTCGCATTTCGCGTCACTCGGGCAGGACCGCGATGCCCTCGCCTTCTACGACACGCTCCGCTGCCGCGAGTTTGCTTCTGGCGAAGAAACCCACGTCACGGCGGCGAGCTGCCTGCACCGACTCGGGCAAATCGACGACGCGCAACGCGTCCTCGAGGCAATCCTCACTCTGGCCCCGCGGAGCCGGGCGGCGTGGACCGCCCTCAGTGAGGTGGCGAAGAAGATCGGTGATGCGGAGCTCGAGGAATCATGCGAGCTGGAGTTGTCCACCCTTGAGCCTTTCGCGCTGCCGCGGCTGCTGCCCGAACTGAAAAAGCTATGAAGTATGCCGCACCTGGAGCCTTGCGCGCCCAACCAAGGACGCACAGGCGATGACCACGGATGTCTAGCCTCGTTCGTCTGGTTTCCTGGTCACCCCAAGCTGAAACAAGTGGCTCCACCGCACGAGCACGACAGACTGGGCATATTCGTCGACCCAAATATCAAGGCCCTCGCGCGTAGCCACGAGCTCCAATCCTGAAACGCGGAGGCCAGAGGTCCGCTCGGCTCCTACCTCTCGTGCTCTTGGGTGTTCTGGGCCCAGCGCCCACGCAGTGACGATTCGCGCCAATGCAGCACTGGGAGGCAAGTTCCTCCGCGGGTAGCGAAGGAGTCTCAGAGACTGGAGCTCTCTTGGCCCCAGGAAGGCGGGGCCCGCGTCGTGCTCCGTCGCAGTGACGAGAAGCCCCCGCGCATTGGTCTCGAAGTGCAGCCCACTGCGAACCAGCGGTCCACACTCGTCGCACATCGATTGCGCCTCGATCAGGAGCCTCGCGCGAATGACGTCTCCGGCTACCAGAATGCGCCAGGCAATTGCCTTCAGTAGATCGTCAGCATCTGCGCGTCCCTCGTCCCGCCTGGATACGTCGCAAGAGCTGCCTTCCTCTGGGCCGTGTCTGTCAACGAGGCGCAGTCGGGTCTGACCCGACCGGCGGGCCAACTGTGCAGCACGAGCAATGGCTTCGCCCTCGAAGAACTGGCCGAAGGCCACCGCCAGGTCCTTCACGTTGGAAGGCGGCGGATCTCCCAGTTCGGCGCGCCGCGGATCACCCCGGGCGATTGGATAGATCACGCGCCGCAACAGCTGATCGAGGTCTTCCAGGTCGAGATTCAGATCGAGCTGCTCGAGGTCTGGATGCAGATTCGCCGAAGCGATGTCGGGTCTCCAGAGGCGGGCCATCCCAAGCACCTTCCCTCTTCAGGCCGCTGCAGCGGAACGAGGCTGATAGCGAAGGAAGAGCCCTCCGCATTCCAACTGCGTGCCTCCGACGAGCCGCCCGGCCTGCACCTCTCGACCGCCCACGGTGATGCCGTTCGTACTGGCGAGGTCCAGCGCCCAGAGCTCACCATCCCTGACCACCAACAGAGCGTGGACGCGCGACATCCGCCCGAGTCCTCGACTCGAGAGATTGCAGCGGGCATAGCGGCCCACGAGGATCCCTTCGCTCAGGAGCGACCAGGTCACCGGTAGCCGCTCCCTGCCTTCCATCTCCTCAGTCTCAACCTCGAGATGGCCACAAACGAGATCCCGGCCCACCTCATCACCTAGAGCAGCCAACGGCTTGACTCTGGTGACCTCCGTTGTGCCATCGCCAGGAGCAGGGAGTGCCTTCCGCTCGAGGCCACGCAGCGACTGGAGACGGACTCGAGGGTACCGAAGGCGCGGGCCACCACAGTCCAGCTGCCGAAAGTCACCGCAAATGAACCCGTCGCGGTGATGGCGGTCGCGAGCTCGCGTCCGAGGGTATGCATCGGGAGCTCCGTGCGGAGGTCCCAAAGTCGCGTCTGCACCCCACCCGCTGCGACAACGGGAAGGATGGCCAGCTGGCGGAGCCCGACCCGGTGGTCCGCGATGCGCAGGCCGCACTGTTCGTGCCGGCCGATGATCAGTGGCGCATCGTGCCGGGCCACGGCCGTACCGACCAGCCGGCCGTTCATGTCGACCACTGCCACCGCCAGCGGCGCATCCGGACCGAGCGGCGCGGCCTCGACGACCGACGCTGCAGCAGCCATGGCGGTGCTTGCCCTGCATGGCGAGTCGCGGAAGAGCGGGTCGACTCGGGTGCTCTCGTTGGACATGGCGCCCTCTCACGGTGGAGAGCCCTGAGGTCAGTCGCTTCTGACAGCCAGGAACGAGTGCCGCCGGTTGGCCGCGCTCCGTCAGAGCGGTCATCGCGCTCGGCTCTCATAAGCGAAACGTCCCGTCCCTCCCATGGACGTGACGTGGCACCGGGAGGCCCGGAAACTCATGTCGAACCTCGAACGCAAGATCGCCCTCTGGCGCAAGCTGGCCGGTAGGAAGGAGGGCTACCGAATCAAGGAGCTTTCGGATGCGCTCGGGGTCTCCAAGAACACCATTCAGCGCGACATCGATGCACTGAGCCGCTGCGGTCTTCCAGTCCGCGAAGAGCGCGAGGGCCAGGCTCTTCGCTACTGGATCGAGCCAGGCGGGATCCCGGTCGCGCAGCTCACCCAATTGGAGCTCGGGTCCCTCGACGCAGCTTCCGCAGCCCTCAAACCGTTCGACCTCACGCCAATCTACGGCAATTACGAATCCGGCCGAGCAAAGGTATCGCCTCGCTCCAACGGCGCAGCTTTCGAGACGTCGGAGCCGGTTGGTCCCAGGGTCACTCTGAGCGTCTACGAGCCGCTTCTCCAGGGGATCCTCGGGAGCCGGCGGTGCCGCATCCGCTACACCCCGCGCACAGAGAAGGAGCCGCGTGAGTACGAGGTCGAGCCGTACCAGTTCTTCCTGGCATACGGGGTGACCTACCTGCGTGCACGGGTGCCGCCCCATGCCGGACGGGCGCAGTTCCTCATGCACCGGATCTCCGAAGCGACGCTTACTGACAGAGTGTTCGAGCGCAAGGCCCTGAAGACCACCGCCTTTAGGGTCTGGGAGTCCGAACCAGAGGACGTCGAGGTGGTCTTCTCTCCGAACATCGCGCCCCTCATCGCTGAGCGCTCCTGGCACCGCACACAGAAGCTCGAGCACCAACCTGACGGGAGCTTGGTCTTCAAGGCCAGTCTCTCTGGCAAGTCCGAGTTCGTGGGCTGGGTGATGTCCTGGGCGCCCTGGGCCGAGCTCGTGAAACCCGAGGCCTGGCGAAAGGAGCTGTTGGATCGCGCCGGACAGGCTGCTGAGACACACAAGTTGCGTCCTTGTGGCTGATGCAAATTCCCCTTCAAGCTCGCTGCGGAGATGGCAATGAATTTCTCGCACCGAGTGAACCCTGGCGCAGCCTCCAAGGCTCTCGAGCGGATCCAGGGAAGGCTTCGGAGTTACTACCTACCCAAGAGCCCTTCCCCAGATTCGCTGGACGAGCTCGACCAACTCGGGCCGATCCAGGAGGTCCTGGCATGCCTTCGAGACATTCCGACGACGGGAAGGGGCGCCAGCGCTTCCCGCCTTCCAAGCACGCTGGGCCCCGACGGTCGCGTGGTACGGCCAGGGGAACCGGACCTCGAGCAGTATCTGGGAATGAGCCTGGCCGGTGCCGTTCGCGCCTCGGCACCCGGTTCACCGGAGCTTGGTGCACTGAAAGCGATCCGCACTTCCCAGCTCGAGCGGCTTCGCCTTCAGCGTCTCAAGCGATTCTCAAAGAAGCACGGCGACCCACCAAGCGACGTGACGAGTCTCAGAGAATTCTGGAACGCGGCCATGAATGAGCCAGTTCCGATCGAGGCGGAGGTCGATGAGATCCGCCTGGTCCCGCCCACCCTGAGGAAGCGGGGCAAGAACACGGTCCCGCAACTGAACCACGTGATCTGGCACCTCTATGTCGTGCTGCTTCCGTTCTACGTGGCGCGCCCGCGACTCCGCGATGACGACATCTCGGTCGCCAAAGAACCCGATTCGGACCGCCTCAAGGTCAAGGCGCATCGGCGCCACGCAATGTTTCCACGAGATCTCATTGTGGACATCGCCGACCTGCTCGACGGCGAAGTTGGTGCGCCGGACGCTCCCGTTACCACCGCCTACGTGAAGCGAGCGATTCAGGAGTTACTCGAGCGCATGCCAGAGCTTCGGCATCAACCTCCGAAAGCCCCTCGGCTTCGATAGCCGACCAAGCAGGCTCAGCGCGCGCGAGCGCCGACCTCTTCGATCCACTTCGTCGCGACGCCGACGCCGTCTTCTCGCGCCATCGCTTCGCCGATCGCGTGCGCGCGTCGCGTCGCGTCGGAGTCGCGCAGCAGCGCGCCGATCTGCTCGGCGAGCCTGCGCGCGTCGAGCGACTGCGAGGCACTGGCGCCGGTGCAATGCCGAACGCGCGGAGGCGATCGGCCCAGAAGAACTGGTCGCCGAGGAAGGGCACGATCACGCTCGACTTGCCTGCAAAGGTCGCCGTGTGCGTCGTGCCCGCGCCGCCGTGGTGCACGAATGCCGCGCAGCGCGGGAGCAAGAGCGCGTGCGGAGCGCGACCGAGTCGGGAAAACGTGCTCCGCAGTCGGTAGATCAGGCATGAGCTCCCACGCGTGGCGCGCGCCTTCGCGATGGCATCCACCGCCACCGCGCGCGCGTCGACGCCGAGTGAGCGCGCGAGCGTGGCGTAGTCTCGGCCATCGACCGCCACGAAGCCGAGCTTCACGTCGTGGCCGGCGCGCACCAGGCCGTGCGCGAGCGCGACGAAGGGCCGCACGTCGCCCTCGCTGCCCCACGTGTAGAGCCCGACCCTCACGCGCCGAGCATCGCACGATCGCGGGCTCGACCTGCGCACGCCGAGGAGGCGCAGGAGGACGCGTGCGTCGGGACGTCACCCGGACGTCTGCCACGTGCCCGGATCTTCACGAAGCGGCGTACCCCCACGTCCATCGCGGACGTGGGCAGCTTCGCGACCTGCGTCCCGCTCGCCCGACGTCCACGGGCAGGGGACGTCGGGTCGACGTCTGACCTGAGGCGCAATCTTCCAGAAGAACGAAGCCCGACGTCCGGTGCGCGGCGCCCGAGGTCTCAACCTTCACCCCTGTTTCGGAACGTCCGTGAGGTCATACCGCCGATAAGTGTCTCCGTCCCGCGTTCTGAACCTCGGATGCCTCACTGCCGCCACACCGTGTGGCTGATGAATGCCTCGGCCTTGAAAGCAGTTTTCGACATACCCATAGACGGACACGACTCGCACGGTGGAACGAAGCGTTGCGCGCGCTACGCCCATCACGCCAGAGGGCGGCGAATGGTGCAGGCACGACGGTGATCGGCATACCCGTCCTGGTGACGGTAGCCCCCGACGACACACGCCCCTTCCAGGCGAAATGTACTAACGGGTGCAGGTTGGCTGGGCTCGCCAGGCTTCGAGCATGGCGAACACGATCCCAGACTCACGACCCGACCATCCAGGGCTGGGCGATCAGGTACCCGAGGCATCTCAAGGGCACGAGGTCCACGACCTGACCGGGGAGCTGGTCGACCCCAACCACCTTCCGGTCGCACTGACCGTTGCCGAGGTGGCCGCCCTTCTCCGCCTCGACCCGCGCACCGTACGGCGGCTGATCCGGCTCGGCGATCTCGAGGGCAACCAGGCTGGCCATGCCATCCGCGTTCGCCGGGACAGCGTACTAGAATGGCTTCGCGGCAAGCGTGCGTCTCGCTCACGAGGGAGTCCTCGATGAGCGTGATGCAGAGGAAGTGGCGCGACCCGAAGACGGGCGCGCTGAGGAAGTCCTGGATGATCGACGTGACGGTGAGGATGCCGGACGGGTCGAGGTCGCCGCGCGTTCGCATGGCGGCCCCGGTCCAGACGCGCCGTGACGCCGAGATCTTCGAAAGGAAGGTGCGCAACGAGATCGAGAATGGGACCTACGGGAAGAAGCCCGAGAAGAAGCTCGCACCCACGCTGAGGGAGTTCGCGCCCAAGGTGCTCGAGGCGGCCGAAGCCAACCGGTTGAAGCCGTCCACCATCGAGGCCAAGAAGCTCATCCTCGAAGGCCGGCTGATGCGAATGTTCGGCGACAAGCGTCTCGACCAGTTCGACGAGCTCGACATCCAGCGCATCAAGGCCGAGATGAAGGAGCGGAACTCCAAGACGGTCAACAACGTCCTGTGCGTGCTCAACGGCACGCTGAAGCTCGCCGTGAAGCTGAAGGAGATCTCCGCCCTACCCGTCCACATCGAGCTCCTAAAGGTCGAGCTCCGCGACATGGATTTCTACGAGTTCGGCCAGTACACGGACCTCGTGGAGGCCGCAGGCAAGATCGATCGGCGCACCGTCGCCATGGTCTTGCTCGGGGGCGATGCCGGGCTCCGCCTCGGCGAGATCCTCGCGCTGGAGTGGACCGACGTCGACTTCAAGCGGAGGCAGCTCCGGATCCAGCGTGGCGAGTGGCGCGGCAAGGTGTCGCTGCCGAAGGGTGGTCGGGGCAGGAAGATCCCCATGACGAAGGCGCTCACCGCAGCGCTCGAAGACCTTCGACACCTTCGCGGTCCGCGGGTCTTCTACCGGGACGACGGCACGCCCATGTCGCAGCAGACGCTGAAGAGCTGGATGGCCCAGGCGCAGAGGCGGGCGAACCTGGAGGTCACCGCAGGCCTCCACATCCTGCGCCACACCTTCTGCTCGCACCTCGCGATGAGGGCCGTGGCGCCGGTGACCATCAAGGAGCTGGCGGGCCACAAGAGCCTGTCGACGACGATGCGCTACATGCACCTGTCGCCGTCAGAGAAGGACCGGGCGATCGCCATGCTCGACGACCGCCCGGTGGAATCGATTAGCGAAACTCATGGCACATGCATGGCACATGAGGTGGTTTTCGAAGATAACCCGCGGCAACTACTACGTCCCTGACGGGATTCGAACCCGTGTTACCGGCTTGAAAGGCCAGTGTCCTGGGCCTCTAGACGACAGGGACTCAACGCAGCCGCGCCCACACTTCGGACGACGCGAGGGATACCGAAGCGAAGCTCATGACGCAAGGGCCGTGCGCGTGCTGACCCGAAAAGCCGTGGCTGGGGGCTGGGGGCTGGGGGCTGGTTTGGAAGCCGAAACGGAAGCCCATTCCCCGCGTGAGACGGGCTGCGAAGCGTCCCCTCGGGGAGAACGGAATGGGGGATGGGGTTTCGAACGGGACCTGGGCCACCCGCAATAAACGACGGCCCGACCACTCGCGTGGCCGGGCCGTCGACCCCTCTCGCTTCCGCGAGATTACTTGCTGACGATGCCCGAGACGGTGCTGATCATCGACTGGATGCCGTCGTTCGCCGCCGCGCTGGTGCCGTACATCTGGCTCACGCCGATGACCGCGCCGTTGGCCGCCTTGAGCACGAAGTAGGTCGAGCTGTCGGCCGCCGTGCGGACCTCGAAGCGGGCCGCGTTGATGCCGTTGATCTTCACCGAGGTCACGCCCGAGTTGGCGCTGGTCTTGGTGCTGTAGCCCTGCGACTGGAGCACGATCTCACCGTTGGCCGCGCGGAGATCGAAGTAGTACTTGCCGTCGAGGCCCTTGAAGACGTCGAAGCGCGCGCCGGTCACCGGATTCGCCGATACGCCGGGGGTCACGCCAACCACCTTCTCCACCGCGTCGATGGCCTTGTTGGTCGCGGTGATGGAGCTGTACAGCTCGCTCACGCCGATGGTCTGGCCGTTGGCCGCGGTGAGCACGAAGTACGGCGAGCCGTCCGTGGCCTGGCGCAGCTCGTAGCGGTTCGGGTCGGTGCCGTTGGTCTTCACCGAGGCGATGCCGTTCTGCATGCCGGTGGCGCTCTCGTAGCCCTGCGAGGCCAGCACCTTCTCGCCGTTCGCGGCCACGAGGTCGAAGTAGTAGCGGCCGTCCTGGCCGATGAAGCCCTCGAAGTGGCCGGGGTTGGTGAGCGCGTCGCTGTTGTCGGCGGCGGCGGCGGCGCCGTCGTCCACCTGGCCCGCGCCGCAGGCGGTGAGGGCGAGGACCGAGGCAATCAGGGCAACCAGGTTCGAGGTCCTCATGGCGCTCTCCAAGTTTGGGTGCAGCGGGTTCGTGCCCGGCCCTAGAGCAGCCCGCGTGCCAGCCCCTCGAGGTGCGCAAGCGCCCGGATCGACGTGGATCACCCGCCAGCCAACGTTGCATCGAACGCGACGTCCGTACTATGGATGAGACATATGTCTCATCGCTTGGACACGGAGACCGCGCTCCACTCCGCGGACATGGAGGCGGTGGCGCGGCGGCTGGTGGAGCTGGCGTGCACCGAGACGGGCACGCGCGACGGCGCCGTCTTCCTCCACGATCCGCGCGCCCAGGGCCTCAAGGTCGACTTCCACATGGTGGAGGGCGTGATCGTGGCGCTGCCGGGCACGGGCGCCATCCTCCGGCCACGACACGACGGGCGGCCCAACGGCATCGCCCTCGCCTGCTTCCAGAGCGGCGAGCCCTACCTCTGCAACGACACCTCTCGCGATCCGCACTACGCGCGCTACTTCCGCGAGGTGTCGTCGGTGCTGGCGGTGCCCATCCCCTGGCAGGGCAAGCCGATGGGGGTGCTCACCGTCTCGTCGACGAAGCGCGGCGCCTTCCACCGCGAGCAGGTGGCGACGCTCGAAGAGATTGCCGCGAGCTCGAGCAAGTTCCTTCGGCGCGCGCAGCTCGCGGGCGCGACACGCGCGGATGGCCGGCCGTTTGTCATCAAGGGCCTCTCGCCCGCGTGGCTCGAGGTGGAGCGGCGCATCGAGCAGGTCTCGGGCACCGACGCGCCCGTGCTGGTGCAGGGCGAGAGCGGCACGGGTAAGGACCTCGTCTCGCGCGCCATCCACTTCAACAGCAAGCGCAGCCACAAGCCGTACGTCACCGTGAACTGCGCGGCCATCCCGGAGACGATGCTGGAGAGCGTGCTCTTCGGCCACGTGAAGGGCGCGTTCACCGGCGCCACGTTCAACAAGCTCGGCGAGTTCCAGAAGGCCGACGGCGGCACCCTCTTCCTCGACGAGCTCGGCGAGCTGCCGCTGGCGCTCCAGGCCAAGGTGCTGCGCGCGCTCGAGCAAGGCGAGGTCACGCCGCTGGGCTCGAACCGCGCGCCCGAGCGCGTGGACGTGCGCGTGATCTGTGCGACGAATCGCGACCTGGCCGCGATGGTGCGCGAGCGCCAGTTCCGCGACGACCTCTATTACCGCGTCGGTGTCGTGGCCATCGAGCTGCCGCCGCTGCGGACCTATAGGGACAACCTGGAGATCCTCGCTCAGGTCTTCGTGCAGCAGGCCGCGGAGCGCCACGGCCGGTCGGTGAACCGCATCTCGCGCGGGGCGCTCTCGCTGCTGGCGGCCTACGATTTCCCCGGAAACATGCGCGAGCTCAAGAACGCCATGGAGCACGCGGTGATCCTCGCGAGCGGAGAAGATCTCGACTCGGAGCACCTGCCCCGCTCCATCCGCGAGAAACCCCCGAGCGCGCCCGCGCCGACGACGACCGTCGCTTCCACGAAGAAGCCGGCCGCGACGCTCGCCGAGCTCCGCGAGACCTGGCTCGCGCCCAACGAGCGCGCGTACCTGCAAGCCCTGCTCGCGGCGTCGAACGGCGAGGTGAGCGCGGCCGCCCAGCGCGCAGGCGTGACCCGGGCCACGCTCTACCGGCTGATGAGCAAGCACGGCATCACCCTGCGACGCCTGGCGATGTAACTTTTTTTGTTTCATATTTCGAAGTGCAGGCGCAGCGAGCCCACCCACAGAGGCCCGCGGTCGCGGTTGAAGCCCGGGTTCGCGACGAACTGCGCGTCGATGGCCGCGAAGACCCCGTGGGTGAGGCTGGCCGTGTAGTAGCCCTCGACGATCGTCTCGCGCGCGTAGGTGAGCCGCCCATCTCCGAGGATGAAGCCGCTGCCGCCGAGCGCGAGGTACTCGCGGTGATCCGGCGAGAGGCCGTTGGTCACGGCCGAGAGCCCGCTCGAGTCCAGGCTGCGGCCGTAGAGCGAGCCGTCGAGGTGCAGCCCGAGCTCCACGGTGTCGTCCACCTCGGTGTACGCAAACGACTCGTTGTGCCCCTCGTTCCAGCCCGCGCGCGCGAAGCACGCGAGCGGGCCCTGGAGCGTCTGCTCCAGGTTCCCGCTGAAGCCGTACTTGATGCGGCCCTTCTCGCGGTGCGCGTCCACGTTCGGCACCGGATCGACGCCGAGCTGGTACGCGGTGATCGCCTCCCGGTAGCTGCCCATGTCGGCGTGGTTCGCGTAGCCGATGAGCCGCACCACGCCGGCGCGCTCGGCGATCGACTCGCGGATGTCCACCTCGAGGTTCTCCGCGTGCGCGTGCTGAATGTCGAAGTCGTAGTCGGGCCCGTTGGCGATTGTGGGCATGAGCATGGCGCCGAAGAGCACACCGAAGCGCGGCTCTTCGTAGTCGAGGATCGCGCCGAGCGTGTAGCCGCGCGTGTCGGCCGCGTAGTCGTAGGAGCCGTTGTTGTCGACGGTCCAGTTCATGAACTGCAGGTGGCTGTCGGAGCCGTAGCTGTTGGTGTCGAAGAAGTCCGCGGTGCCGAACTTGCCCGCGCGCAGCTCCAGCCGCCGCTTCGGCACCTTGCCCGCGAGGTGCAGGTTGTCGCGGTGCTCTTCGACCTCGTCGCTCGAGAAGGAGATGATCTGCCGCACCATCGCGCGGGCGATGTAGGGCGCGGGCCCGAGCGTGGGGTTGCGCACCACGTCGAGGTCGGTGAAGCCACCCAGGCCGAGCGCGTCGCCGATGCCGCGGCCGCCGGCCGACTCGACGTCGAACAGCAGCTCCGTGAGGTGCGTGACCCGCGCGCCCAGGTAGAGCGTGGCCACGTACGACGTCCGCGCCTCGGCGCTCGCGCTCAAGCTGTTCGGCCCGCTGTACGGCGACGTGAACGTGGGGTGCGCCTGGGTGATGAGGTTCACCTGCCCGGAGCTCCACCACCAGGTGTCGGGATGCGAGAAGAGCGTGGCGCCGTCCGGATCGAGCACCGGCACCGAATCGGACTGCGCCTGCGCCGGCCCGGCGACCACCAGCAGGAGTCCCACGGAGAGTGCGGAGAGCGAGCGCGCCATGGCCGGGCCGATACCCACCCCGGGTATCCCATGGCCGCGAGATATACCCACCCTCAGTATCCGTCAACCCACAATCCCGCGACTGGCTCGGATACCGGGTGGGGTATATGCTGCCGCGCATGGCCCACCTCATCCGCGAGAAGAAGAAGCTCATCAACCGCGTTCGCCGCATTCGTGGGCAGCTCGACGCGGTGGAGCGCGCCCTCGCCGACGAAGAGGAGTGCGCGAAGATCCTCCTCACCATTGCCGCGTGTCGGGGCGCGGTGGACGGCCTGATGTCCGAGGTCTTCGACGGCCACATCCGGATGCACATGGCGGATCCCGACTCGAACCCCAAGTCGGAGCGCTCGCGCGCCGCCCGCGAGCTCATCGAGGCCGCGCGCGCATATCTGCGCTAGCTCGCGCAAGGCCCCAGGCGGACACATGCGAATGCATGGGGTCGGGGTATCGTGATCCCCTCCGTGCGCGCGCTCCTGCAACGTCGGGCCATTCTGGTGACGGGCAAAGGCGGGGTGGGAAAGACCACCCTGGCCGCGGCGATCGCCCACCTCGGCGCGCGGAGCGGCAAGCGCGTGCTCGTTGCCGAGGTCTCCTACGAGCCCGACGCCACCTCGCCGCTCGCCCGCGCGCTCGGCCTGGAGCGGCTCAGCGAAGAGCCCAAGGCCATCGCGCCGAGCTTGAAAGCGGTGCTGCTCACGCCCACCTCCGGGCACGTGCGCTTCTTGCGCGCCACGCTCCCGGTGAAGCGGCTGGCCGACGCCGCCCTGCGCGCCGCCGCCATCCGCCGCTTCCTGCTCGCCGCGCCCACGCTCGCCGAGATGGGCATCCTCTATCGCATCCTCGATCTCGTGAACGAGAAGCGAGCCGACGGCAGCTTCGAGAACGAGCTCGTGGTCGTGGACCTGCCCGCCACCGGCCACGCCATGGGGCTCGCCCAGATTCCCAGCGCCATCCTCGAGGTGATCCGCTCCGGCCCCATCGCCACGGCCACGCGCGAGGGCATCGCACTCTTGAAGGACCCGAGCCGCACCACGAGCGTGGTGGTCACGCTCCCCGAGACGCTGCCCGTGAGCGAGGCGATGGAGCTCGTGCAGAGCATCCAGCACAGCGCCATTCCCTTCTCGGGCGTGGTGCTCAACCGCATGCCCGAAGATCCCTTCGTGGCCGCGGAGCGCGAGGCGGTGGACGCTTGGGTGCAAGGCAAGGCGCTGCTCGGCGCGCGCTCGCTGCCGCGGATCGATCGCGCGCGTCACGCCGAGGCCCGCCTGCGCCAACTTCGTGTGCCGGTGATGTCGGTGGGCGAGCTGGCGACAAGCGGGCACGTGGCGCCGTCGCTCGCCGACGCGTTGGGGAGCTTCTCGTGAACGAGCGGCGCACGCCCGACGCCCCGCCCTACCTCGACGCGCTCCTGCGCGCCCAGCGGGTGATCGTGTGCTGCGGCGCCGGCGGCGTGGGCAAGACCACCACCGCGGCCGCGCTGGGCCTGGCCGCCGCGAGGCAGGGCCGTCGAGTGCTGGTGCTGACGATCGATCCTGCGCGCCGACTCGGCGAGGCCCTCGGGTTGCGCGAGAGCGGGCCCACACCTTCGCGCGTGGAGCGCGCCGGCGCGATGGACGCGTGGATGTTGGATCCGCGCGTGGTCTTCGAAGACATGGTGCGCCGTCTCACCGCCGACGAGGCCAAGGTTCAGCGCATCCTCCAGAACAAGCTCTACCGCGCGCTCCGCGACCTGGTGGCCGGCATGCAGGAGTACACCGCGGCCGAGGCGCTCTTCGGCTTCGTGGAGTGCGGCAAGTACGACCTGGTGGTCCTCGACACGCCACCCTCGCGCAACGCGCTGGAGTTCCTGGAGGCGCCGAGAAAGCTCTCCCTCTTCCTCGACGAGCGCATCGTGGGCGTGTTCATGCCCAGCGAGGGCGCGAACGTGCTCATGCGCGGCGCGCGCTCGCTGGTGGGAACCATCTTCGACCGCGTCTTCGGCGAGGGATTCCTCGGCGAGGTGCAGGAGTTCCTCTCCGCGTTCTCGGGGATGTTCTCGGCCATGCGCGGCCACTCGGAGGCGGTGCGGAGCCTGCTCACCGGGCCGCAGGCGTCGTTCGTGGTGGTCACCAGCCCCGAGCCCTCGGCGATCGACGAGGGCCAGTTCCTGCACGAGCACCTGGTGAAGCTGGGGCTGCCCTTCGCGGGCTACGTGCTCAACCGCAGCTGGGCGTACACGCGCGGGCTGAGCGGGCCGGAGACGCTCGAGCTCCCGGCAGACGCGTCGGAAGCGCTCCGCGCCGGATACCAGAAGCTCTGCGGCCTCGCGGATCACGAGCGGCAGCTCGCCGCCCGCGATCGCGCCCTGCTCGCCACGCTCGCCGCCCGCGGCCGGCCCGCGGTGGCCACGCCCAACCTCGGCGGCGCCATCGAAGACTTCGAGGGCTTGCTCTCCCTGGCCGAGAGCTTCGTCTCGCGCGAGCGCGCGCCCGACGCACTCACCTCGGCATCGTGACCTGACGAGCGCCCGCGCTGAGCATCACCGCCGCGATGATGCCGAGCACGAAGCCCACCATCAACGCGAACGGCGAGCCAAAGAGCACGCCCGCGAGCACCGGCTTCACCAGGTACGAGTAGCGATCGCCGCCGTGCCCACTCAGCGCGACGGGGACGTTGGCGATCGCCACGCCCACCGACGCGCTCGCCAGCGCGCCCACGCCCAGGAGCGGGAAGAGCCAGAGCGCGTGCCCGCTGCCGAGGTCCAGGACCGGCGCGACACGCGGCGCGACGTTCTGCACGAAGACCAGCGCCGCGACCACCGCGACCATGCCCTGCATCCAGAGCTGCGCGCTGAACAACATCAAGCCGGCCAGCACCGCCCCCGTGATCACCCCCACCACGCCGCACGTCCGCGTCACTCTCGTCGCTCGAATCGACATGGAGCTCTCTCCTCTCGACCTCCGATACCGATTCGGCGCGCGCCGGTTGCGGGCTCGCGGATTACCCTTGAACTCCACGGGATTTCGCCTTGGGTTAGCATCGGTCCTTCGCGGAGGCGGCATGCGCGCGTCGAGATGGGTCACGTTGGGCCTGCTGCTCACCGGCTGCTCGCGAAGCTTCACCGCGCCGCCCGCAACAGGCCAGGTGCCGCCCACGCAGCTCGTGGGCCGGGTGGTGATGGACCAGGCCGGCACTGCGATCGCCGCACCCGCTGCGGGCGCCTACGTGGAGCTCTCGAACAGCAACCTGAGCACCCGCACCAACTCCGATGGCCGCTTTGCGCTCGGGCCCATGCCCAGCCGCTCGGGCCTGCTCTCTCTCAAGTACAGCTCAAAGAACAATGGGACTTATGATTTACAGCGCCTGCTCGACATCTCCACGCTCGCGCCAGGAGATACGGGAAACATCGAAGCGGGCGACCTGATCCTCGGAGCGAACGGCGCCATCCGCGGTCGCGCGTTCCTCGGTGGCTCGGCCAATCCGGCCACGGGGAACAGCGGCATCGTGGTCTACGTGCCGGGAACGCCCATCGAGACGCACGCCGCCGACAACGGCCTCTATGTGCTCGACCAGGTGCCCGCGGGCGCCGGCGCGGTGGCAGCCATCGCGAGCGGCTACGACGTCGCCGGCCTCAGCGGACTCAATTTGCAAGCCGGCCAGGTGCTCAACGTCGCGGACATGGAGCTCTCGGCCTCGGCCTCGACCGCCAGCGCAGCCGCGAACGGCAAGGCCCAGCTCATCGGCAACGGCAGCAGCAGCGGCATTCAGGTGACGCTCAACGCCGTGGGTTCCAGCGGGCCACCCACGGCCACCGCGACCACCGAGAGCGATGGAACCTACAATTTTTCAAACATACCCGCCGGACTTTACAATATCTCCGCGAGCGGCAACGGCCTGGCCACGGCCTACGTGTACAACGTGCTCCTGCCGGCCGGCGCCGACACCAACCTGGGCACGATCTACCTGGCGCCCGGGCAATCGCAGGGCACGGGCACGCTGAGTCCCGTCGACTCGGGGCTGCCGTTCTCGGTGCTGCCGCCCATCGCCGCGTGCGCGGATGCGGGCACCGTGGTGGGCGGGACCGTGGGAACGCTGGACGCGTCGCCAAGCCAGGATCCCAATGGCCTGCCGCTGAGCTACCAGTGGGTACAGACGCAAGGCACCACCGTTCAGCTCAACCCGGACACCACGCCGCCCATCCCCGCGTCGCCGTACGCGGTGAAGCCCACCTTCCTCGCGCCGCTCGCGGACACGCTGCTCATGTTCCAGCTCACCGTCTACAACTCGGTGGGCTTGAGCGCGCAGACCACCTGCCAGGTGCCGGTCTACGACGTGCCCGTCGCGTCGCTGCCGCAGCAAGTTGTGGTCGCCCCCGGGCAGCTGGTCACGCTCAGCGGCGCTGCGAGCTACGACCCGGATCCGGAGCAGGCGCTGAGCTACGCCTGGACCGTGCTCTGGCCGCCCGATGCCGGCCCGCCGCCCATCACCCTCGCGTACGACGCGGGCCCTGCCGCCGTCACCTTCGTCGCGCCAACGCAAGTGGGAATCCAGAGCAATGTGCAATTGATTGTCACCAATGGACACGGGCTATCCAGCGCGCCGGCGCGGAGCACGATCACCGTCTCGGGTGGCAACTTCCCGCCCACGGTCGACGGGGGCCCGGACTTGAATCTCGACTGGGGCGCGCAGGCGGCCCTCAATCCGGACGCCATCTCCCTCGACGGCACGACCCTCACCTACGGCGCCTGGACACTCACCAATACCCAGTGTGGAAGCTTGGGAACGACCACCGATGGCGGCATCGCCATCTACCTCGCGCCCCAGAAGAACTGCGACACCAGTGCATCCATGACCGTGTACGACGTGGGCGGCTACCAGGCCACCGCCACCGTGGGCCTGCACGTGCGCGATCAGCAGCCCGTGCAGGCCACGAACACCACCTTCTACTCGGGCGGAACGACCGGCTCGGGTTCTGGAGCGTACGCGTTCGGGCCCGTCAGCGTGCAATTCCGGAGGCCCATCAACACCGGCTCGCTCGACGGCGGATTTACAATTACCGGTGGAGGCTCCGCAGTTCCGGGCGACACCTCGTACAACCCAACCACTCTCGAGCTCGACTTCGTGCCCCGGCTGCCCTTCCCGCCGGGCGTGAGCATCCAGGTCTCGCTCGACGGTGTCATCTCCCAGAACGGCCTCGGCATGCAGGACGGCGGCTTGAGCTTCTCGTTTACTGCGCTCCCGCCCACCCTCCAGGCTCTCAACTATCCCTTCCCGGCTGGCTACGCCCCCTTCGGCCCGCTCGGCGGCATCACCGAAGGCCCCGAGGGCGACTGGTTCGACTACACAGAATGCGCCGGTTGCAATGATGAGTATCTTGCCAAGGCGGGTGCCGTTCAGTACGCGACCACCGAGGGCGTGTCTCTGAACAGCCCCGACTACATCAGCGGGAACGCCGGACAAATCGAGACGGACCTCTTGCGGGTCGACCCGCTCTCCACCTACTCGTCAGGCAGCGCGTGGTTCTCGCGCGTCGACAACTGGGCCTACAACCAGGACAGCGTCTGCATCGCCGGGTTGAACGGCGGGGTCGCACAGATCCTGACGCGAGTGACCGATGTGGTGGGCAACCCCATTCACATGGGCGTGGCCACGCCCGACATCACGGATCAGGAGTTCTATCGATTTGCTTTCTCGCCGGGCACGGACTGCCGCGTCACCCAGTACGCCACGGCGACGCTTCAAGGCTCCGCGTCGGTGATGGTCGGCACCATCGACTGGGTCACGGCCGATGCGGGCCGACCGACCCTGGACATGAACGCCCTCTGCAACACGGGCAACTTCACCGTGGAATGCCCCATCGACGCCGGCATGTACTACTGCCCAGAGCACGGTACTTGTTATTCCAATTCCGAACAGGGCAATGGATATCTCAACTGCGATTGTGCGACCGGCTATGCCTATTTGGATTGCACGAACACGCCCTGCGCCGGCGACGGGAGCAACTGCTCGTACCCGGAAGGCTCCGCCGTCTGGTACTGCGGCGCCGAGGGGCCAGCCAACGACGGAATTCCCTTCGACACCGGAAGATCCGCGGTGAACGCGTTCTATTGCCCGAGCTGCATGGGCGCCGTCGACCCCGTAGCGAGCTTCCCCGTTCCGGCGAGTGCCTGGCTCCAGCTCCCTTCGCCCAGCGGCATCACCACCGACACCCTCAGCGCCGTCACCATGGACGCCACCGGAGGCGACCCCGCCATGGCCTGGATCGACGAGACACGGGGCGGCGTGCTCCAGGCCGCGGTGCTCGACTGGACGGGCGGCACGGGCGGCACCCCGGCGTGGACCCATCTCACCAACGCTTCGGGCTCCACCGCGCTCAACGCCGCGGGAAGCACCGCCTCGTATCCCACAGCGCGATGGATCGGCTCGGACTTGTGGGTTGCATACTATCTCGCGCAAGGCGCGAGCTCGCTCATCGATGTGATGGTATTCCCCAACGGTCAGAACCCCGGCCACTCTCTCGGCGGCCCGGCACTGGGCGGGGGCGTCCCCATCACCCAGCGGTTGCGGCTGGCCGCAGTGCAGGACACCGGCTGGCTCTCGTGGGACGAGCCCTCGTCGACCGTGACCTACCAGCCTCACCTCGCCTGGTATGACCCGCGCACGTCCGCCTGGGAGGTGCCAGCGGGTGCCGGCAACCTGGGCGAGCTCCCCCTCGACCCCACGTGCGAGGCCGACCGCGCCAACGTGAGCCCGCGCTGGCTCGGCGCCGGCCTGGTGGCTTCGTACGTGGAGAACTGCGTCACGGCGCCCAGCTCGGGCGCCTCGCCCGTGGGGCTCGTTCAGGTGCGGTGAGGTACTGTTTAGAAGATCTTGACGGTCAGGTACCGCTTGGGATCTTTGCGAATGTCCGCGACGAGCTTGCTGAGCTCGCTGGCGGCCTGGCTCAGGTTCACGGCCGCCTGATCCGCATTGGTGTAGAGCCTGTCATCGCGGCTGAGCTTTCCCAGCACGCCCTCGCCCCGGTTGATGCGCCCCACCACCTGCGCGGCCGAGCGCGAGGTGCCCTCCAGCTGCTCGGTGAGCGCGTCCAGCCGCTTCATGCTCCGCTCCAGCTCCGGCCCGGTGGCGGCCTTCTCCAGGCCGCCTGCCGTCCGGTTCAGGCTCTGGGTGAGGCTGGCGACCTGCGCGCGCTCCTGGCTCACGAGCGAGTCCAGGTCGGCGAGCACCTGCGAGAGGTTCGCGGTGCTCGATTCCACATTGTCGACGGTTTGGTCCGAGAGCAGGTTCTGCACCCTGCCCAGCGTCTCCGAGGCCTGATCGGCGATCTCGCCGGCCTTGCTGACCACGCTGGGCGCCGTGACGCCCTGGATGCGGTCGCCGCCGCGGAGCTGCTTGGTCGAGCTGCCCGGCTGGATCTCCGCGGCCATGTCGCCGAGCACGCTGCTCATGTTCACGACGAACTTCGAGTCGGCGGGGATCTTGTATTGCCCTTCGATCTCCAGCTCCATGTCCACGCCGCCCCGGGTGATCTTGAAGCCCTTGATGCGGCCGATGTTCACGCCGCGCATCTGCACCGGGTCGCCGCGGCGGATGCCCTTGGCGTCGGCGATCATGCCGTTGATGTTGTAGCGGCCACGCAGCATCGCCGGGCTGGTGAGCGTGAAGAGCAAGAAGAGCGTGGCGAGGATGCCCACGATGGTGAGCGCGCCCACCCAGAGCGTGCGGTCGCGCGGGGGCCGGGTGGAGAGCTCGGGAAAGGGCATGGGGCTGGCGGCGGTGGTCATGATCTCTCCAGGAGTCTGAGCGAGGTCTCGGCGGCGGCGCGGCGGTCCACGAAGGCGCGCACCAGCGGCTCGCGCGAGGCGCGGAACGCCTCGGCGTCGCCCACGAAGTGCACCCGGCCGCGGTCCAGCAGCGCGATGCGATCGGAGATCTCCAGCGCGCCCTCGATGTCGTGGGTGACGATCACCGAGGTCACGTTGTGCGTGCGCCCGATCTTCACGATCAGCCGGCCGATGGTGGCGGAGTTCACCGGGTCGAGCCCCGTCACCGGCTCGTCGTAGAGCACGATCCCCGGCCGGCCGATGATGGCCCGCGCCACGCCCACGCGCTTGCGCATGCCGCCCGAGAGCTCCGCCGGGAGCTTGGTGAGCACCTCGCGCGGATCGAGGTTCACCTCCTCGAGCGCCTGGCACACGCGCTGCGTCACCTCGCGTGGGGAGAGCGAGCGCAGCGTGTCCTCGGGCAGGCCCTCGGCCACGTTCTCCAGAATGGTCATGGAGTCGAAGAGCGCGGCGTACTGGAACACGTAGCCCACCTTGCGGCGGATGGCCTCGAGCTGCTCGCGGCGGGCGGTGACCACCGATTGGCCGTCGATGCGCACGTCGCCGCGCTCCGGCCGGAGCAGGCCGATGGTGGTCTTGAGGAGCACGCTCTTGCCCACGCCGGAGGTGCCGACGATGGAGACGGTCTCGCCGTCGTGCACGGTGAGCGTCACGCCGCTCAGCACCGGCGCTTCGAAGGCCTTCCAGACGTCGCGGTACTCAATCGTGGCCGAACTCCGCGCTCACCCGAGCATGAGGGGTGGAAAGAGGGCGTCGACCACCAGCACCGCGATGATCATGAACACCACCGACGCGGTGGTGGCGCGGCCCACGCCCTCGGCGCCGCCGTGGGTGAGCAGCCCCATGTGCACCGAGATGAGGGGGATGACGAAGCCGAAGACCAGCGCCTTGCAGAGCGAGTACAGCAGGTCCCAGGGGTGAAAGCCGATGCGCACGCCGTACAGGAAGGATGCGGCGCCCAGGTGGAGCGTGGCGCCCGCGGTGATCATCCCGGAGAAGAGCCCCACCGTGTCGGCCAGGCCCACCAGCACGGGCATGACCATCACGCTGGCCAGGAGCCGCGGCGCGGCCAGGCTGCGCACCGGGTCGCGGCCGAGCGAGTAGAGGGCGTCGATCTGCTCGGACACCTGCATGGTGCCAATCTGCGCGGTGTTGCGCGCGCCCACGCGGCCGATGATCACGATGGCCGTGAGGATGGGACCGAGCTCGAGGATGATGCTCGAGCCCACCACGCTGCCCACCACGTAGAGCGGCACCGAACCGGTGAACTGGTAGCCGCCCTGCTGCGAGGTCACGATGCCCGCGAGGGTGGCGGTGAGGAGCACCAGGGGCAGGCTCTGCACGCCCATCAGGTACGCCTCGTTGAGCACGTCGCGGCCGCGCACGCCGCCGCGCAGCAGCGAGCGCACGATGTTGCCGAGGAGCACCGCCAGGTTTCCCGCGTGGCGCGCCACCGACTCCGCGCCGCGCCCCATCGCGCGAATTGGCCGTGTCACCAAACGGTTAACACCGCGCTCCATGCGCCACACGCTCCCGAGCCGCAGGCGCGCACCGTCCGCCCGCAGCGACGTGCGCCGTCTTCGGCGACGTTCGTTCGAGGACAGGTTGGCCACGCGGGCACGGTTCGGCCAGCTCAGGAGGGAGCGCGCCGGGAGGCTCGCCTCGTGCGCGGGCACGGGCCGCCAGGCCGCGCGCTCGGGCAGGTGGCGCCTGCCTGGCGCTCAGCTCCGGCGCTTGCGGCCGAGCACCACCACCGCCATGCCGAAGAAGATCAGGTTCTCCGCGCCGGCGGCGCCCTGGCCGGGCCGGCACGCGCCGCACCCGGAGAGCTGGGCGCTCGCCAGCGGCGCCATCGGCAGGTCGGAGCCGCAGTAGTCGCGGATGCAGCGATGGCTGTAGTCGCCGCAGAAGCCGCTGTCGCAGTCGGTGTCGGAGCTGCAGGAGGCACCGAGCGGCAGGCCATCGGTGCAGTTGCCCGTCGCGTCGCAGGTCAGGCCCGGCCCGCAGCGGCCGGTCAGGCACGGCTGTCCCACCGGAGGCGCAGCCACGCACACCGGCTCCGGCAGCGCGCCGCCGTCCGCATCGGTGGTCGCACAGAGCGCGTCGGCCTCGCAGGGGAGCACCGCGCACGGCGCGCCGGCCGCACCGGGGGCGACGCAGACGAAGCCGCCGCCGTCGGAGATCGCGCCGCCGTCCCCCCACACGCTCGAGCAGGCGAGCCCTGCCGCGCACGCCACGTTCATGCACGCCTCGCCGGCCGCTGCCGGACCGACACAGGCCATGCCTCCGTCGCCGAGGACCGCGCAGGTGTCGTGATCGTCGAAGCAGCTGCAGGGCAACGCGGTGCCGGCGCATGAGCCGCATGGGGCGAGGTGTGCCGCGTACTCGGACACGCAGGTGCCCGAGGCTCCGCCGTCGGGTCGCGCGCACACGTCGTCGTTCCAGAGGCAGTTGCCCTGGTCGAGGGAACTCGCGGTGCTGGTGCAAGCCTGGCCTTCCCTCGGCCGCGGCACGCAGATCTGGCTGGGGCCGCAGAAGGAGAACGGCTTGCATCCCGTGTCCGAGGTGCAGGGCGCGAAGTCCTGGATGTACGTGGCGCAGGTTCCGACCAGGCCGCCGTCGAGGGTCCCGCCGTCGCCGTCGTCGCCGCCGTCGAGCGCAGTGGCGTTGATGCACAAGGCGCAGCCTGCGCACGAAGCCAGCGGCCCCTCGCTGGAGGTGGGATCGAGCGGATCGGCGAGCGGGCTGCACGCGCCGCCGAGGTTGCCCTGCAGCTGGCACACGCCCCCGACGCAGAACAGCCCGGACGCGAACGGATCGCACACGGTGCCATCGTCGCAGCGGTCGCCCAGCTCGCCGAAGCTCGCGCAGCGGTTGGTGCTGCTGTTGCAGATGAGGCCCGGCTGGCAGGCGTTGTACCCCGCACAGACCCCGCCCTGGACCGAGCGCGGCATGCACACGAGCCCGCCGTCGGGCGCGGCGTCGCAGTAGCTGTAGGGATCGCAGAGCACCTGCTCGTTGCACACCTGGCCCACGGTCTGGAAGTACTGGCAGGTGCCGCCGCAGCTCACGTCCGCGTCGGTGGGGCGGCAATAGAGGTGCGACTGGCATTCCACGCCTCGGCTGCAGGCGCCGCCCAGCCCCACGTTGGGCACGAAGATGCCGCGGCAGGATGCATCGCCGCTGGAGATCCCCGCATCCACGCCGAGGAGCACCTGCTGGCCGTGCGCCATGCACCGCGCAGCCGCGGCCGGGTCGTAGCAGAGCGCGCCGCGGGCCACGCTGTCCTGCAGCTGCTGCGCGGTCAGCCCCAGCATGCCCGTGGGGGTGGTTCCCAGGCCGGGGATCGGGCCTGCGTCGGCGTCGCAGCCCAGGATCTGCAGGATCGGTCCGACCGGCACCTCGCTGAAGTAGCCTCCCCCGAACTGCGGCGTGCCTTGCAGATCGGAGAAGGGATCGGCGCCGCCCGCGCCCGAGATCTGGCTGTTCTGCAGCGCGACGACGGCCATTTCGGTCTGCACGTTGAGGTGCGGCAGATCGCTGGGATCGCCGCCGCAGGTGAACACCACGCTCTGGAGCGCGTTGGCCAGGCCCTGGTGCATCACGCCGCAGATCTGATCGAGCGGCGGTCCCGCATCGGGATCGGAGAGGTAGCAGGGCGTGGCCGTGGTGCCGCCGCTGGACGAGCTCGACGCGCTCGATGACGCGGACGACGACGTGCCCGTGCTCCCCGAGCCCGAGCTGCTCGAGGCAGTGCTGCTGCTGCTGGAGCTGGTGGCGCTGCTCGAGCTGCTGCTCGCCGTGGCGCTGGCGCTCGACGACGTGGTCGAGGTGCCGCTGCCGCCGGAGCTCGCGCCCGTGCTGGCGCTGCCCACGCTTGCCCCGGCGCTCGCCTGGGGTGGGCAACGGTTGCGGTCCTGGCCGGGGGCGATGCAGAGGCCCTCCACGCACTGCGCGGGGGCCACGCACACCGACTCTGCGCTGCAGGGGATGCACTGGAACTTCGATGAACCGCCGCCGCATCCACCGAGGCCCAGCGCCAGCGCGCCCGCTACCGCCAACGCGCTCCAGCACGACCGTCCACGAGCGAACATGCCTAGAGTGTAGCCGGTCCAGCGAGCGCTCCGACGCTCCCCACGCAGGGCCTGGAATTCCGGCCGAACGTGGGATGCAGCGTTCGGCAGCGCGCCTGGCTCGGCCGCGATATTCACTGGAGTGCTATCCAGGGCAGGTTTGGGAGTCTTGATTGCGGCTCTTCATCGTCGACGACGACCCCGATGTCTTGCGCGCGCTGGAGTTGCAGCTCCGGCCAGTGGGCGCCGAGCTCCACCGCTTCCAGGATCCGCAGGCCGCGCTTCAGGCCGCCAAGACCAAGCTCCCTGACCTCGCGGTGGTGGACTTCAACCTCCCGCGCATGAGCGGGCTGGAGCTCTTGCGCCGGCTGAAGGAGCTCAACCCGAACCTGCGGGCCATGCTCATCACCGCGCAGGACGCCAACGACGAGATCGCCAAGGCACGCGACGAGCACCTCTTCGACGTGCTGCTGGGCAAGCCCTGGCGCATGTCGGAGATCATCGAGAAGGCGCGTGAGCTGGTCGCGCTCGCCCGCTGAGCGCACCGGCAGCCGCGGCTTGCCCGCGACCGAACACGACCACAGCTTGCGGCGTGGCCGACAACGATCCCGTCCAGGAGCTGCACATCCCGCCCCAGGCGATGAGCCGCTTCATCCGGCCGCTCGGCGAGAAGCGCGTGACCGAGGTCCTCGGCGCGGGCGAGCGGCTGCGCGCGGCGCTCGGCGGGCGCTCGGTGTGGAACGTGAACTCGACCGCGATGGGCGGCGGCGTCGCGGAGATGATTCGCCCGCTGCTCGCCTACGCGCGCGGCGCCGGCCTCGAGGCCCGCTGGCTGGTGATTCAGGGCAATCCGGCCTTCTTCCAGATCACCAAGCGCGTGCACAACGCCATCCACGGCGACCGCGGCGACGGCAGCGCGCTGGGAACTGCCGAGCGCGAGGCCTACGAGCACACGCTGCGCACCAACGGCGACGCGCTGCTCAACCGCGTGAAGAAGGGCGACGTCGTGCTCCTGCACGACCCGCAGACCGCGGGCCTCGCGCCGATGCTCAGCCAGGCCGGGGTGCACGTGGTGTGGCGCTCGCACATCGGCACCGACGGCACCAACGCCGAGACCGAGCGCGGCTGGCACTTCCTGCAACCCTACCTGCAGCACGCACGCGCGCTCGTGTTCTCGCGCGCCGCGTATGTGCCCGCGATGTTCAAGGGCATTCCCACGGCGATCATCCAGCCATCGATCGATCCGTTCTCGACCAAGAACCAGGAGCTCTCGGAGGACAAGGTCCGCGAGATCCTGGGCGCCACGGGCCTGGTGGGCGCACCGCGCGCGTGCACCACCGTGAGCTACCCGCGCAGCGACGGCACGCTCGGCGAGGTGCGACACGCAGCGGAGGTCATTCGGCTCGGCGGCCCGCCCACGTTCGAGGCGCCCCTCATCGTGCAGGTCTCGCGCTGGGATCTGCTGAAGGATCCCAAGGGCGTGATGGAGGGCTTCGCGGAGCTCGCGCAGGAAGGCGGCGCCGCGAACGCGGAGCTCATGCTCATGGGCCCGGGCTTCGGCGCGGTGGCCGACGACCCGGACGGCGAGCGCATCTTCAGCGACCTGATGATCTCGTGGCGCAAGCTGCCCCACGAAATCCGCCGCAGGGTGCACCTGGCGAGCATCCCCACCACCGACGGCGACGAGAACGCCATCATCGTCAACGCCCTGCAGCGCCACGCGGCCATCGTGGTCCAGAAGAGCCTGCAGGAGGGCTTCGGGCTCACCGTCACCGAGGCGATGTGGAAGGCGCGGCCCGTGGTCGCCACGCGCGTGGGCGGAATCCAGGATCAGATCACCGACGGCGTGGACGGCCTGCTCCTCGACGATCCCAGCGACCTCGAGGGCTTCGGCCAGCTCCTGGGCAAGCTCCTCCACGACCCGGAGCTGGCCAAGAAGCTCGGCGCGCAGGCGCAGGTGCGCGCACGCGAGGAGTTCCTCGGGGTGCGCCACCTCATGCAATACGCGACGCTGCTCGAGCGGCTCCTGCATTGAACACTGCGGCGAGCGAAGTTTCCGCGCGCAAACAGCGCTGCATTTTTTCGGTCGGCGATTGAGCAGGACCTCCGGAGCGCGGTGGTGATCGCCTGTTTGCGCAGGCCAGAGTGCGCGCGCTTCACCTCACACCACTCACACCGGAGGCTATCGATGAAGGGCCAGTTCCAGGACGTCCACCAGGCTGTCGGCTTCGCCGCAGGCGACATCTTTCATTGGCTGCAGCAGCGCAACAACAGCGGCGACTTCAACAGCCTCCGCTCGGAGCTGCGCCACATCGAGGAGCCCATCCTCTATCAGGGCATGGGCTGGCTGATGCGCGAGGGCAAGCTGGCGGTCTCGACGACCAACAACGGCACCACCGCGCTGCAACTCACCCGCAGCTGAGCGAACACGCAGCAACGGAGCGCCCGTCTGGCTGGAAGCCAGGCGGGCGCTCTGCTTTTCGAGAGCAGGGCGTGCGTGCGTGCGTGCGCCCGAAGTCGAAGCGGAGGAGCGTGCGCAGCTTTGAGCCGGCAACCGGAGGGGGTTCCCGTGCTCGGCAGGCGTTGGCGCGCAGCGACGATCATGGCGGCGACGTTGCTCGCCGCGAGGGCGCATGCCCAGGCGGTCGTCACCATCAACCCGGTGCAGCAGCTCAACGTGCACTCGCCCGAGACCTGGGCGATGCGCTTCTTCACCGCGATGACGCAGGTGACCGGCTTCGGCCCGCCTCCTGTCGCGCGACTGGGCCAGATCTTCGCCACTGCCGAGCTCACCAACGTGCCCTACCTCACCGAGCGCCAGCGCGTGGTGGGCTTCGACGGCACCAAGGAAGAGGACCTGAACCACACCCACGTCTTCGGCCAGATCGCCGTGGGCGTGGGCCTGCCCGCAGAGTTCTCGCTCGGCCTGCACTGGACGCCGCCCATCGTCATCAACCACGTGAAGGCCAACCTGCTCGCAGCCACGCTCGCGCGGCCGATCTACTCGGGCTACGGCTTCAACCTGGGGCTCACCGGCGCCGGCCAGGTGGGCTGGTCCAAGGGCTCGTTCACCTGCTCGCAGGAGCAGGTCGACGCCGGACTTAACAGTCCGGTTAATCCCTTCAATTGTCAGGAGGCGAGCAACGACGAGGTGCTCATGCGCTACGTGAGCCTCGAGCTCGCGGGGTCGTACCGCATCGCGCCGCTCGCGGGGCTCGAGCCGTTCGTCTCCATCCTGGGCAGCCGCTACTGGAACACGTTCGAGGTGAGCGCGCTGTACTCCAACATCCAGGACAACACCCAGCTCGTGGCCAACACCTGGAACGGCGCGTTCACCACGGGCCTGAGCCTGCCCATCGGCCACTGGGTGCGCGTCGCCGCCGAGTTCTACTACCAGCCCATCCAGGTGAAGCGCCGCGACTCCACGACCAACGAGAACGACCCCTTCTACAACGCGCGCGGCCTGCTCGAGTTCCACACGCCCTGATCTGGAGGAGCCATGAGAGCGCTCATTGTGGCGACGCTGGCGACGCTGCTTGGCTCGACCGCGAACGCGGCCACCTACCAGGTGGACAACCGGCAGTCGGTGCTCGTGGCCCGCACCTACAAGGCCGGCATCGCCAGCGGCGCCGGCCACGAGCACGCCATCCGCGCCACGCAGGTGCAAGGCACCGTGGAGTTCGTGCCCGGCCGGCCCCAAGGCGACAAGGTGGAGATCACCGTGCAGACGGCCACGCTCAGCGCGGACGACCCCACGGGCCGCCAGTTCGCGCGCCTGCCGCCCAACGGCCCCTCGGAGAGCCAGCGCGCCGCCATCACCAAGGGCATGCTCGGCAAGGGCCAGCTCAACGCCGCGCAATTTCCGACCATCACCTTCCGCTCCACGCGCGCAGGCGAGACGAGCCCAGGCAACATCCTCGTGGACGGTGAGCTCACCCTGCACGGCGTGACGCGGCCCTTCCGCGTGAACATGCGCGTGCGCAGCTCGGGCGCGCGCCTCATCGCCGATGGCCAATTCGACATCAAGCAAACCGACTTCGGCATCAAGCCCTACGGCACCTTCATGGGCGCGGTAAAGAACCAGGACCGCATCACCCTGATCCTGCACGTGGTGGCCACACGCTGAGTGGCGCCGCGCCATCGCCGCCGGTGGAGCGCGAGACCGCGGAACGCGGTCTCGCGGGCTTGGCATCGGGCGATGGTTCGGCGTGGAGATGTCCATGGCCGACGGTGAGCGCGTGCGGAGCGCGACGCTTCGCGCCGCTCGCGCTTTCCGCCGCCGGGCGCGCTGCGTACGGTCGCTGCACGCCCGGGAGCACCCTTGAGCTCACCCAGCCTCGTCGCCGTCGGCACCGCGCTGCCCCCCCACTACGTGGAGCAGGAGCGGCTCATCGCTGCCCTGCGTACGCTCTGGGCCGGCAAGCACCACAACGCCGACCGCATCGATCAGCTCCACCGCGCCGTGCGGGTCTCCGGCCGACACCTGGCGCTGCCGATGGAGCAGTACCTCGAGCTCGACACCTTCCAGAAACAGAACGACGCGTGGATCCGCGCCGCGACCGATCTCGGCGAGGCCGCGCTGCACGACGCGCTCGCCCGCGCGAACATGAAGCCCGAGGAGCTCGACCACATCTTCGTGGCGACGGTCACCGGCATCGCCACGCCGTCCATCGACGCGCGGCTCGCCAATCGCATGGGGCTGCGCGCCGACGTGAAGCGCACGCCGCTCTTCGGGCTGGGCTGCGTGGCCGGCGCAGCAGGCACCGCGCGCGCGAGCGACACGCTGCGCGCCTTTCCCAAACAGACCGCGGCGCTGCTCTCGGTGGAGCTCTGCTCGCTCACGCTCCAGCGCAGCGACCTCTCCATCCAGAACGTGATCGCCTCGGGGCTCTTCGGCGACGGCGCGGCCGCCCTCATCATCGCCGGCGGCGAGCGCGCGCGCCGCGGCCCCGAGGTGCTCGCGAGTCGCTCGGCGCTCTATCCGGACTCCGAGCGCGTGATGGGCTGGGACGTCACCGACGGCGGCTTCAAGGTGGTGCTCTCCGCGCAGGTGCCGGAGATCATCCGCTCGCACATCCGCCGCGACGTGGACGCCTTCCTGCGCGACCACGGCCTCACCCGCCGCGACGTGCGCCACTGGGTGAGCCACCCCGGCGGACCGAAGATCCTCGACGCCGTGGCCGAAGCGCTGGAGCTTCCGCGCGAGGCGCTGCGGCTCACCTGGGACTCGCTGGAGAAGGTGGGCAACCTCTCGAGCGCGTCGGTGCTCTTCGTGCTCCGCGACACGCTCGATCAGGTGGACGCCAAGCCCGGTGACCACGGGCTGATGCTCGCCATGGGCCCGGGCTTCTGCTCCGAGCTGGTGCTGCTGCGATGGTGACCACGAGCGAAGCGCTCTACCTCGCGTTCCTCTTTGCGCTCGCGTTGGAGCGCGGCTTCGAGCTCGCGCTCTCGCATCGCAACGCGACGCGCGCGTTTGCCAGGGGCGGCGTCGAAGTGGGACGTGCGCACTTCCGGGTGATGGCACCGTTTCACGCGCTCTTCCTGGTGGCCTGCGGCGCCGAAACACTTCTGTTACATCGGCGCTTTCCAGGCGCTCTGGGTTGGCTCGCGCTCGCGGGCGCGCTCGGGGCGCAGGGGCTGCGGTACTGGGCCATCGCCGCGCTCGGCGAGCAGTGGAACACGCGGGTGATCGTGGTGCCCGGCTTGCCGCCCGTGACGCGCGGGCCCTACCGCTGGGTGCGCCACCCCAACTACGACGCGGTGATCCTGGAGATTGCCTGTGTGCCGCTCATCCACGGCGCGTGGATCACGGCGCTCGTCTTCAGCCTCTCGAACGCTGCGTTGCTCGTGGTGCGTGTGCGCGTGGAGGAGCGCGCGCTCGGCGAGAGCTGGGCGCGGGCCTTCTCGCATGCGCCGCGCTTCATCCCTGGAGGTCCCCGTGATTGAGATCGCCGAGCCAACGACGGTGCTCGAAGAGATCGCCCGCGTGGTGCATGACGAGCTCGGCGTGGCGCGGCCGGTCGACGCGAACGTGGACCTGCTCCAGGACCTCGCCCTCGACTCGCTGGCCATCCTCACGCTGGTGGTGGCCCTCGAGGATCGCTTCAGGGTCGCACTCAAAGAGGAGGACGCCGGCGAGATCCGCACCGCGGGAGAGCTCGCGCAGCTCGTCGCTCGTCGCGCACGGGAGCAGGCATGAAGGCGCGCCTCGTCGGCCCCCCGCTTCCGCCGCTCAAGTTCGGCACGGTGACCGAGATGCTCGAGAGCGCCGCGCGTTCGCCCGAGCGGCTCTTCTTCGTGGACGCCGCCGAGCGCGAGACGACGTTGTCCTTCACAGAATTGTTACAACGCGCTCGGCGCACGGCGGGCCAGCTCGCGGCGCGCGGCGTGCGCCCGGGCGACTCGGTGGCGCTGGTGTTGCCCACCGGCCCAGGCTTCATGGACGCGTTCTTCGGCGCGCTCTGCGCCGGCGCCGTTCCCGTGCCGCTCTACCCGCCCGTCCGGCTGGGTCGCCTCGCGGAGTACCACGCGCGAACCGCGGCCATGCTGCGCGGGTGTCGCGCGCGGGTGCTGGTCACCGACTCCCGGGTGCGACGGCTGCTCGGCGAGTCGGTGGCGGCGGCGCAGCCCGAGCTCGGCTGTGTCACCCTCGATGCGCTCGCGGAGATGAGCGTGAGCGACCTCTTCGTTCACGGCGAACCCGATGACCTGGCGCTGGTGCAGTTCTCGAGCGGCACCACCGTGGACAGCAAGCCGGTGGCGCTCACGCACCGCAACCTGCTCTCGAACGTCTCGGCGATCGACTCGCTTCTGCCCTTCGACGCGGAGGCCCGCTGTGGCGTGAGCTGGCTGCCGCTGTACCACGACATGGGTCTCATCGGCTGTCTGCTGGAGGCGCTCTACCGGCCGGGTGGGCTCTGTCTGATTCCACCGGAGCTCTTCCTGGCGCGGCCGGCGCTCTGGCTGCGCGCGCTCTCGCGGCACCGCGCCACCGTCTCGCCCGCGCCGAACTTCGCGTACGGGCTCTGCACCAAGCGCATCCGCGACGAGGAGCTCGAGGGCGTGGATCTCTCCGCGTGGCGGCTGGCGCTCAACGGCGCCGAGCCCATCTCGCCGGCGGTGCTGCACGCCTTCGCCGATCGGTTCGCGCGCTGGGGCTTGCGTCGCGAGGCGCTCAATCCCGTCTACGGCCTCTCGGAGGCGTCGCTCGCGGTGACGTTCTCGCCGGCGGGCCGCGCGTTCCGCTGCGCGCGAGTCGACGCGTTGCACCTCGCGCGCACCGGCGATGTCCGCGAGGGCAACCGCGAGCTCGCCAGCGTGGGGATGCCGGTGCCTGGCGCGGAGGTCGAGCTCCGCAGCGACGGCGGCGAGGTCATCGAAACCGGCAAGGTGGGCCACGTCTGGGTCCGCGCGCCGAGCGTGATGCGCGGCTACTTCGACGCGCCCGAGGTCACCGCGCGCGTGCTGCGCGAGGGCTGGCTCGACACCGGCGACCTTGGCTTCGTGCTCGACGGAGAGCTGCACCTCTCGGGCCGCGCCAAGGAGCTGGTGATCCTGCGCGGCGCCAACCACGCGCCACAAGAGTTCGAGGAATGCCTCGACGGGCTCACCGGCGTGCGCGCGGGCTGCGTGGTCGCCTTCGGCTTCGTGCCCGAAGGCGCGGACAGCGAAGCGCTGGCGCTGCTGGTGGAGCGCGAGCGCGAAGGCGAGACGTCGAAGTCGCTGGTGGAGCAGATTCGCGGGCGCGTCGCAGAGCGCACCAGCGTGCGGCCACACGTGGTGGAGCTGCTCGAGCCGGGAACGTTGCCGCGCACGTCGAGCGGAAAGCTGCGACGCGCCGAGGCTGCGCGGCTCTGGCAAGCGGGTGAGCTCCGGCCGCCGAGCGCGGTGAACGCGCTCACCGTGGCCGCGGCCGTCGTGCGGAGCGAGGTGGCCTTCCTGCGCAGCAAGCGTCGGGGTTGATCCATGCACGATGCAGATCTGGCCATCATCGGCGGCGGGCCTGCGGGACTGGCGACGGCGATCTTCGCCGCGCGACGTGGGCTGCACGCAGTGCTCCTCGAGCAGCAGCGCGGCGCTCCCGACAAGGCGTGCGGCGAGGGCCTGATGCCCGCAGGCGTGCGACTCCTCGAATCGCTTGGAGCGCGACACCACCTCGACCCCGAGCACGCGTCGTCGTTCGTCGGCATTCGCTACGTGCAAGAGGATGGCAGCTCGGTGGATGGGCGCTTCCACGACGGCGCGGGGCTCGGCGTGCGGCGCACGTCACTGATGGAAGCGCTGGCCGCGGCCGCGATCGAATCGGGTGTCGAGCTCCGCCGCGGCATCAAGGCGCGCGACATCCAGCTCTCGGACGACCATGTCGAGCTCGCGCTCGGCGACGACGTGCTCCGCGCGCGCCTGCTCGTGGCCGCCGACGGGTTGCACTCGCCGCTGCGACGGATGCTCGCGCTCGACGGACCCGCGCCCAAGCACCCGCGCTTCGGGCTGCGGCGGCACTACGCGGGCGTCGACCCGGGCGAGCTCGTGGAGGTCCACTGGCGCGACGGCGTGGAGTGCTACCTGACGCCGGTGGGCCCCGATCGACTCGGCGTCGCGTTTCTCTTCGAGGGCCAGGGGCGGCTCCCCGATCATGACGCGCTGCTCGCCAGCTTTCCCCGCGTGGCCGAGCGCCTCGCGCAAGCGCGCGTGGACTCGGCGGTTCGCGGCGCGGGTCCGCTCGCGCAGCGGCCGGCGGCAGTGGCGCGCGGACGCGTGGCGCTCGTCGGCGACGCGGCCGGGTACGTCGACGCCATCACGGGTGAGGGGCTCAGCCTCTCCTTCGCTTGCGCGCGCGCGCTCATCGACGCGGTGCCCGACGCGCTCGCCGATCCGTCGAAGCTCTCGCACTACGCGCGCGCGCACGCGACGCTCTTCGAGACCTACGCGCGGCCAGCGCGGCTCCTGGTGTGGCTCTCGCGGCGGCCCGCGTTGCGGCGACGCGTGTTCGGAGGACTGACGCACGCGCCGAAGCTCTTCGAGCTCGCGCTAGAGGCCGTGGGCTAGCAGCGTCGCCAGCGCGCGGCGCAGCATCGCGGTGGCCTCGGCCGGCGAGAGCCGCAGCGCGTGACGCAGGGTGTCCCAGGTGCGCCCGTGCGCGAGGAGATCGAGCGCGTCGAGCAGCGCCTTGCGATCGTCCGCGGCCTTGAGCTCGCGCGCGAAGACGTGCGCCAGCTCGCCCCGTCGGCGCGCCCACGCTGCATCGGTCGCGCGGCCAATCGCGCTCGCGGCGCGCGCAGGTCGCGGCGCAGAATCGAGAAACGCGGAGGCCCGTCGAATGGGCGCGGTGGCCTCGAGCTCGCGCCCACGCACCTCGGCAAAGATCGCGATTCGCTCGCGCAGCGGCATCGTCGGCGGCACGGAGATCGGCGTCGGCGCCACGCGCTTGGTGTGCGCTTCCACTGCGGCCAGGAAGAGCTGCTCGCGCGATGCGAAGTGCTGACCAATCGAGCGCACGGCGATCCCAGCGCGCGCGGCAATCTGCGCCGCCGTCGGCTCGAGCTCGCCGTCCTCCACGAGATCCAGCAGCGCATCGACGATGGCCCGCCGCGTGCGCAACGAGCGCGCGCGCCGACCGTCGACATGCGCCTCGCGCTCGCGCTTCACGGCGTGCATGCCGGCATCCCTGCGCTGGAAGAGCTGGGCAATGGGGCGCCGGCGAGGAGCGCCTGGCTCCACTGGATGGCAAAGTCCGCGTTGCGGCCAACCACGGTCTGGTGCTGCGCCAGGGCGTCCACGAGGACCTGGGGCGTCACGCCGTCGTTCTCGAGCTTCTCGATGTTGCACGCTGCTTCGCTCGCGGCGGGCATCACGTAGTCGGCCAGGCCCTGGACGATGAGCACCGGCGCGCCCTGCGGATCGGCGGTGAGGATGTTGTTCTGCAGGAACGCGAAGTAGCTCGCGCCCGGCTCCACGCAGCCGGTGCTCGAGGCACCGTGCTGGATGCAGGCCAGCAGGCTGTTCTGCAGCGCGGGATCGATGGTGTCGCCGACTCTCATTGCCGTGCCCTGCAAATACCCGCCGAGCGCCACTTCGTCCAGGCTGTTCACGGCCTGGTCGATGCCGGCACGCGCGAGCGCAGGGAAGCCATCGTCCGCGTGGCTCGGACCCACGTCGTTGTAGAAGTACGCGTAGGTGCGCATCACCTCCACCACGTTGTCGCTGATGCCGGTCTCGATGGTGAACGCGTTGGGGTTCTCGAGCATGTCGACATATCCAAACGAGTTCATGCGCGAGGGCCACTCGGGCGCGAAGGCCACCACCCCCACGAGGTTCCCATCGGCGCCGTACGTCTTCGCCAGCGCCTGCGCGGAGAGCACCGAGCCGCCACCCTGGCTGAAGCCGAGCGCCAAGACCTGTGCGTTGAGCGCGCCGGCGGGCAGGAGCTTTCGCAGCGCGCGGGCGCCGTCGAGGATCGCCTGACCCTGGTCGTGGTTGTCGAGGTAGCTCTGCACGCCTTCATTTCCGAGCCCGGCGTAGTCGGGGACGATCACCGCGTAGCCCAGCCCCGCGAACGGCAGCGCCAGCTCGTCGTTGGAGCTCGCATCGAGCGAGGGCGCGGTGGAGTCGGCGAGGCCCTCCGTCGGGTGTCCGACGGTGATCACCGGCAGTGGCAAAGTATTGGGTATGGTCGGCAAATAGACGCGCGCCGTGCTCACGCCCTCGCTGCCGTTGCCGCGCCAGGTCCGGAACGCGATGCGATAGCGGTTCACGCCGCTGGTCATCGCCGTGGTCAGTCCGTCCGACGCCACGCGCGCGGCCACGTCCGGTTGCGCCAGGGTGGCATCGAAGGCGCAGCGCACCACGTCGCCGCGGTTGGCATCGGTCATCGCCGCCAGGGCCGGCGTGACCGACACGTCCGAGAGCGCGTCCAGGCAGCTCACCGCCGGCGCGCTCACCACCACCGGCCCCGCGTCGACGCCCGCGTCCTCGGCACCTGCATCCACGGGGCCCGCGTCCTCGGCGCCTGCGTCGACGGGCCCTGCATCGAGCTCACCGGCGTCCACGCCGCTGCCGCTGGTTCCGCTCGATCCGCTGCTGCCGATGGAGCCCGTCGAGCTCGTCGAGCCCGTCGTGCCGCTCGACCCGCTCGTTCCCGATGAGCCGGATGAGCCCGACGTCCCCGTGGCCGTCGTGGTCACCCCGGTGCTCGCCCTCAACGGCTTCGACGCGCCCCCGCACGCCGCGAGCACCACGGCCAACCCCATGAGCGTCCCCGAGCCGCGCATGGCGCCGGGTTAGAGCACATATTTGCCGAGCTCTGCAAATAGATGCCACCCGTGTGTCTGGCCCAAGAAAAATGGACTCCGCCCCGCAGGTCCGGGACGGAGTCCAACGGCAGCGCCTGCGAGGGCTGAGCTAGTAGCCGGTGGTGGTGGTCGCGCCAGCGCCGGTGGTGCCAGTGGTGGTGGTCGCGCCAGCGCCGGTGGTGCCAGTGGTGGTGGTGCCCATGGTGGCGGACGTCGCGCTGGCACCGCTGGTGGGTACGGCGGTGGTGCCGGTGCCGCCCGTGGTGTTGATGGCCGTGCTCACCGTCACCGAGCCCACCATGCCCATGGTGAAGTGGAAGCGGCAGAAGTACGGGAACGTGCCCGCGGTGTCGAAGGTGAAGCTGAAGGTCTCACCGGGGTGCAGGAGCTGGTCGAACTTGCCGTCGGGCACGCCGTTCACGCCGGAGGTGACGGTGTGATCGATGGTGTCGGTGTTGGTCCAGATCACGGTCTGACCTTCCTGCACGGTCATGGTCTGGGGCGTGAACTTGAAGCTGGTCACGTTCACGTTCACGGTGGTCGAGCCGGTGGTGCCGCTCGTGCCCGTGGACGCGCCGGTGGCCGCGGTGGTGCCGGTGGTGCCGGTGGTGGTCCCCGTGGCCGGGTTGGGGGTGGTGGTGCTGGTGCCGCTGCAGCCCGCAGTCACGGCCAGCGCCAGGCTGGCCAACATCACGCGATAACGCATTTGCGCCTCCCCTCGCCTCCTCGAGCCGGCGAGCTTGGACCCAAGCTTGGGTACGCGCCTGCGGGGCTCCACCGGACCGCGGGACCTTGTGCCGCCCAGAGCGTCCGTTGTCGGGAGCCCGCGCTTTCCGCGCGAGGACGCTGCGCGCGCGATCGCGGGCGCCCTCTCGGCGCGTCGGCCGGGCAGCGTCGAAGCGAGCGAGGCCGACTTCACTCTCCGTGTGGGTGCCCGAGGGCGCTCGGCAGGTCGAGGAGGGCGCGGGCGTGAAACCACTCGGCGTCGTGCGAGAGGACGAGCGCGCCGCCGCGGACCTCGCGCACGTCGGCGTAACGCGCGGGGTAGTCCTCGTAGAAGAAGCCTCCGCGCGCGACCTGGAAGCCGTCTGCGTCGGCCGAGCACACGGCGCCCAGCTCGGCGCCGTCGCTGCTGAGCGCGCTCATGCCGGGTTGGACGTCGCTCGCGGAGATCATCGCGCACCTACCGGGTGACCAGCTCCACGCTCGCGTGCTCGCTCCCCGTCGTCCTCCCTCGGGCCTGGATGCGATCCGCTGGGATGCCACCGGCGATGAGCGCGTGGCGCACGGCTTCGGCGCGCTGCTGCGAGAGGTTCTGGTTGGCGGCCTGGTTGCCGACCGCCTGGGCGGGCCCGTCCAGGCGCACCTTCGCGTCGGGGTAGGCCTGCAGCACGCTCACCAGGGGATCGAGCGAGGTCCGGCTGCCCGGCGCGAGCTCGGCGCTGTGCCCAACGAACTCGACTCCCGGCAGCGAGAACGGATTCGGACCTGGCTTGTCCTGCGCGATCGCCTGGGCGAGCTGGTAGGCGCCCGGGCTCTCGCGCGGGTCCACCTTCACGCCGGTGGGCAGGGTGATCGACGTGGCGTGCAAGAGCCCGATGGGCGGGGCGCGGCCGACGGTCATCGGGCGCCCCGGGTTCACGGGCGACGGCGACGGGCTGAGGATGCCCTTCACCAACGAGATCACCGCTGCCGCCAACAGCACCACCAGGCCTGCGGTCACCCAGCGCAGGCGCGCCCGCTTACGTGGCTGCTCCGCGGGCGGCGGCGCGGCAGGCGAGGGCCTGACCTCTGGCGCGGTGCCCTGGGCGCCGAGCGCCACCCAGACGTCCCGCGCGTCCAGGCCGTGCGCGCGTGCGTACCGACCGAGCGCGCCGACCGCCACGGGCACCACCATCGAGAGCAGCCTGTAGCCCGAGGCCCCGCCTGTCCCCGCCACGCGCCCCATCTCTTCGGCCAACCCGCCCGCGCGCGCACCGAGCACGGTCGCCACCAGGTCGTGGCCGTGCAGGCCGAGGTGCGACAGCTCCATGCCGGTCATGTTTCCCACGGCGCCTGGCGCAGGGAGCACGGGCTCTGCGTCGCGGGCCATGTCGAGGAGGCGCTGGGCGCCGCGCGGCGAGTCGCCCAGGTTGGTGATGCCGTTCGTGATCGCAGGCAGCGCGACGCCGAGCGCTTGCTCGGCTCGGATGGGCTCCATGCCCGCAGCCGAGCCGAGCGCCGCTTCGGCCCCGGGGCCGAGCTCACGCCGGGTCAACTCGATGAGGTCCAGGCCCATGGCAGTCCTCCGCGCGCACGCGCGGTCCAAACTTGGACTGCGCGGCGTGGGGCCGGGAGGAAGCATCCATCCGAGCGAGCACGACGAGCGAGGTCGCGCCTCGCACAGCGAGCGGCGGAGCGGTCGACGGCTACTGCGCGTCCTCCACCCGCTGCTTCACCACGTGCGCGCGGAACGGATCCGCGATGCTCCAGGTGGTCTTCTGGATCATGCGCGTGTACGCGTTGTCCGTGCCCTCCACGCCCACGCCCACGTCGCCGCCGTTGAGGCTCACCCCGCCGGCCGAGTCGTGCGCCGCGGCGGAGCTCGTCCAGACGATGGTGCCGTTGCCCGCGTCGTAGAGCGTGGCCGCGAGGTTGGCGTTCACGTCGGCGCTCACGCCCACGTTGTGCGCGAAGTTGGCCACGCTCACCGTGGGCTTGGCGTCGGTGAGCTCGAGCGTGCCCGCGAACACCGCCTGCGCGCCGTTCTTCTGGCCGATGGCGCGGATGGCGTCGGCGTCGAGCTGCGACTTGCCCACGCTCGCCAGCGCCTGCTGCAGCGTGCCCAGCTGCATGATCCGCGCGTTCGGCTGCGCTTCGAGGACGCGCTGCAGGAACTGGTGCGTCGCGTACGACGGCAGCTGGCCGCGGTTCGCGGGCGACGAGAAGTCGATGAGGGCCACCGCGGTGTAGTGCGTGAGATCGACCTGCGGCGGAACCGTCACCCGCTCGATGTGCGTGTGCGAGCAGCCGACGCCCACCAGCAGCACCAGCGCGGCCAACCTCGGAAAGCTCGGGCGCATCCAGACTCCTCCAATGGGTTCGCGCACATCATGCACGACGCGGTCGGACGCTCGCCATCGCCGAGAATTCAAAGGCCCCCGGCGTCGCGCCGAGGGCCTTCGTGTCGCTGCGCGAGCTTCGCCTACAGGTCGGCGCAGTCGGCGAAGAGGAGCATCGCGCCCTGGGTGCCGTTGGGGGCGAGGCCGTAGTCGAAGATGGCCTTGAAGTTACCGGCCGAGAGATCCGGCATGCCGCCGTCGCCGGGGATGCAGCTCTTGTTGGCCGCGCCCTTGCCCAGGTCGTAGGTGTCCACCCAGACCACGTTGCCGCCGGAGCTGAGCGAGAAGCCGTCCTGGTAGGTGTTGCCGTTGCTGGCGTGGAACTGCAGGCCGGGGTCGGTCGCGTTCTCGGTGTAGCTGCCCGCCGGCACGAGGACGTAGCTGCCGATGAGGGAGACGTTGGGGCTGTTGCGGTCGAGGTCGGCGAAGCTCACCGTCTTCGGCGTGGGCAGCGTGCCCGGGCCCACGGCGGTGATCTGGAGGTTGATGCCCGCGACCTCGATGGTCGCCGTGGCGCCGCCGTCCGCGGGCAGCGCCTTGGTGATGCCGTCGACGTTGACCGCGTTGCCGCGGGTGGGATCGTCGATGGGCGCCTCGTACTTGGTCTTGAAGACCTCGATGGCGTTCGCGCTGTTGTCGGCCACGTAGTACTCGCCGTTGTACTGGGTGCCGCCGTCCTGGGTGGCGTTGCCGGCGTTGTTCGCGCCCACCACCACCACGTTGGAGAGGCACACCTCGGTGAAGAGCGGCGTGGACGCCGAGCGCACCGTGGGGATGTCCGACTGGATGCACACGCCCGTGGTCCCGCTGGTGCCGGTGGTGGTCGTGGTGCCGGTCGTCGTCGCGCCCGTGGTGCTGCTGGTGCCGGTGGTGCTGGTGTTGGTGGTGCCGGTCGTCGTGGTGCCGGAGTTGCTCGTGGTGGTGTTGCCCGTGTTGTTGCCCGCGAGCGTGCCCGTGGTGTTGCCGGTGGTGTTGCCCGCGAGCGTGCC
>JAFEBB010000061.1 GCA_018266075.1 Deltaproteobacteria bacterium
TCATCAGCGTGGACTTGCCCGAGCCCGACGCGCCCATGATGGCCACGAACTCGCCTTCGGCCACGTCGAGGGTGACGCCGCGCAGCGCGCGCACCTCCACATCGCCCATGCGGTAGGTCTTGGTCACCTCATTGAGCTCGATCAGCGCGCCCATGACGTTGGCTCACATCACGCTCAGAAGAGGCGGCCCATGCGGTTGCCCTGCTGCGGGCCGCCCTTGGGCGCGGCGCCGCCGCCGGAGCTGTCGGTGATGACCGCGTCGCCTTCATTGAGGCCGCCGGAGACAATCTCCGTCGACGTGCCGTCGGTGATGCCCACGGCCACTTGAACGGCCGCGGGCTGGCCGGCGCGGAGCACGTAGACGGTCTTGCCCTCGCGCGGCCTGCCCCCGTCGCTCGCGGTCTGGCCGACGACCTCGCTCGTGCCCGCGCCGCCGTCGTGGTGCCAGCGGTGCCCGCCGCCCGGACCACCGGGGCCGCCGGGTCCGCCCGCCATTCCCGGTCCGCCGCCGCCCGGTCCGCCCGAGGGCCGGAAGCGCAGCGCGGCGTTCGGAACCTTGAGCGCGTCGTCGACGGACGCGTACACGAACGTCACGTTCGCGGTCATGCCCGGCTTGAGCTTGAGCGAGCCGTTGTCGACGTCGATCACTGCGTCGTAGGTGACCACGTTCTGCACCGTCTGCGGCGCGTTGCGGATCTGGCGGATGGTGCCCTTGAAGCTCTCGCCCGGGTACGCGTCGACGGTGAAGCTCGCGGGCATGCCCGCCTGCAGCTTGCCGACGTCCGCTTCGGCCACGTTGGTGTCGACCTGCATCTTGGCGAGGTCCTGCGCGATGGTGAAGATCGTCGGCGCCGCGAGCGACGCGGCCACGGTCTGGCCCACGTCCACGGCGCGCGAGATCACCGTGCCGTCGATGGGCGAGACGATGGTCGTGTAGCCCATGTTCACCTCGGCCTGGTGGAGCTGCGCCTTGGCCTGCGCGAGGTTGCCTTCAGCGGCCTTCACGGCGGCGGCGGTGGCGTCGGCGTTGGCCTTGGCGGTGTCGAGGTCGGACTGGGAGACGAGCTTCTTCTCCAGCAGTTGCTGGTTGCGCTGGTAGGTGAGCGCGGCGATCTGCGCCTGGGCCTTGGTCTGCGCGAGCTGGCCGTCGGCCTGGGCGGAGTTGGCCTTGGCCGACTCCACCGCGGCCTCGAACAGCTGGGGATCGATCTTGGCCAGCACCTCGCCCTTCTTCACGGTGGAGTTGAAGTCCACCTTGAGCTCGGCGATGCGGCCTGAGACCTGCGTGCCCACCTGAACCGTCACCAGCGCGGAGAGCGTGCCGGTCGCCGTGACGCGCGCGACGATGCGGCCGCGCTGCACGGGCGCGGTGTCGTAGGTGGGCGCTGCGTTCTTGCCGGTGCACGCCACGAGCGCGGTGGCGACGAGGAGCGGTGCGAATCGGGCAATGGGTCGCATGGCGATGCTCGGGCTGGCGTCCACCGTTCTGCCCGAAACACCCGTGTAAAGCCCGAAGGTTAATGCACCACGGCAGCCAGGAGACCGAGCGCTGCGCCGCCTCCGAGAAGCCAGCCCGCGCCCACGCGAAAGCGGATCAGCAGCACAGCGGCCACGAGCGCCTCGAGCGCGTAGATCGGGCCCGCGAGCGCGGCCTTCCCGAGCGGGATGAGCACGGCGGCCATGAGCGCGAGCGAGCCCGCGTTCACGCCGTCGAGGATGGCGCGGGCGATGGGCGAGGCGCGAAGGCGCGGCAGGATGGCGCCGCTCGCGGCCACGAGCACGAAGGCAGGCAAGAAGATGCCCGCCGTCGCCGCGACCGCGCCGGGCGCGCCCTGGAGCAGGTAGCCCACGAAGGTTGCGGCGGTGAAGACCGGCCCTGGCGTGATCTGCCCGACCGCGACGGCATCGAGGAGCTGCCGCTCGGTGAGCCAGTGCGTGCGCTGCACCAGATCCTGGTTCAAGAACGCGAGCAGCACGTAGCCCGAGCCAAAGAGCACCGAGCCAATCTTCAGGAACACGAGGAACACGGCGGGCGTCGTCGGAGCCGCCGGGAGCACCGCACCCAGGAGCGGCACACACGACTTCACCGCGAGTGAACCCCGCGTCCGCCGCGCCACCAGCGCCGCGCCGCCCGCGATCGCCAGGATGAGCAGCTCGTGCATGCCCACCAGGCCCAGCGCGAACGAGCCCAGCGCGATGACGAGCATCGCCGCGTCCTTCACGGCCACCTTGCCCAGCGTCCAGAGCGCCTGCGTTACCACGGCGAGCACCACCGGCTGCACGCCCGCGAGCATCTGCGCCACCTCGGGCCGGAAGCCGAAGCGCACGTACGCCCAGGCGAGCGCGCCGGCCATGAGCGCCGAGGGCGTGATGAAGCACGCGCCCGCCACGAGCAACCCGAGCCAGCCCGCGCGGCGGTGGCCGAGGTGGATCGCGAGCTCCGTCGAGTTCGGCCCGGGGATGAGGTTCACCGCGCCGATGAGGTCCACCAGCTCCTCGTGGCTTACCCACGAGCGCTTGCGCACGACCTCTTCTTCCATCAGCGCGATGTGCGCCGCGGGCCCGCCGAACGCGGTGAAGCCCAGTCGCAAGAAGAGCCGCGCCACCTCGCCGAGCGGCGAGCGGTCACTTGACGGTGAAGCGGGCGAGGTCATCGATCCCCAGACTCTTCTCCAGGGCCTCGACCTCCGCCAGCGCCTTCTCGAACCCGTTCTGCCCGAGCAGCTTGTGCTCCTGCTCCTCGAACTGATCGCCGAGCTCGTCCAGCTTCTTCGGGCCGACGAGCTTGCGCAGGGCGATGAAGACCTCGGTGTCCTCGCGCGCGGCGTGCGGCTGGTACATGGCCACGAAGCCGCGCATGCCGGGAATGATCGACGCGCGGACCTTGGGATCGCTCCAGCCGGCGGACGTGGCCGCCGCGAGGATCTGGGCGGTCACCGCGCGCCCGGCGGCGTGCTGTGCGCGCAGCGTTCCGCAGAGCTTAACCAGAATGTTGGCTTTCTCGAGCCGCGGGAAGACCTGCTCCTCCTCGAGCTTCTCGTGGTAGCCCTCGGCGAAGTGGCGGATGAGCTCCGCGGCGCTCTGCACCACGTGCACATCAGGCGGCGTGGGCGACTCGAGCCGCTTGGCGAGCTCCTCGTACACGCCCAGCGTCCGGCGGATGACGCCGTGCTCGCGCATCAGGTCTTCGGTGGGCGGGATGTCGTCGTCGTCGGCCGGCTTGGCTTCCGCGCGCGCGACGGCGGGGATGAGCGCGGCGCTTCCTGCGAGGGCGGCGAGCGCGCGGCGTCGAGACGTGGGTTCCATGGTTCCCTCCGAGCGCCGAACGTACGCCCTCGGGTGCGGCGCGCGCATGGCAATTCGAAGGCGCGCGTTCAATCCAGTCAGCTCAAACGGCGAGCGGGGTGGAGCCCGAACTGGCTCCACCCCGCCACGTGTGTTCCCGAGCATGGGCCTAGACGGCGCGGTGGATTCCGTTCTTCACCCCGTTCTTCGCGGGCGAGGCGTGCTTCGTCGCGGTCCCGTTGGTCGGGTGCGGCTCTGCGGTCGCGCCCGCGTTCACCTTGCCGGCCTTCCTCGCGCCCTCGTACCGGATGTAGCTGCCGTAAAGCGCCGCCAGGTTACCGTCGAGCTGGGTGCGCGCCGCCTCGAAGCGGGCCGCCGCCGCGCGTTGGGCCTGGAGCGCGTCGTCGTAGGCCTGCGCGTACGGCTTGGCCTTCGCGACCTGGGTCCGCAGGTTCGCGGTCAGATCCGCCGGCAGCCCCAGGTCGCCCGGCGGCAAGCGCTGGGTGATGTTCTCCGCCCAGCCCATCTTCGTGGTCGCCTTGCACGCCTTGTAGAGCTCCTTTCCCGCAGTGCTCAGATTCAGGAGCGCGCCCACCCGAGAGAGCGCGGCGTAGAGCGGCGGGCTCTTTTCGTCCCAGGTGGTCTTGGCGTCCTCGAGCTTGGCGCTCGCCGAGGACACGAAGGTCCCGGCCTCTGCCGCCTTGAGGAACGCCGCCTCCACGTCCGCGAGCTCGCCCTGGATGATCGAGTCGGCGATGTTGCGGACCTCCTCCTTGCGCCTCTTGAAGGCCTGCTCCTGCCTCTTGAGGCTGTACTTGGGCAGGGGCGTCTTCCGGCTCTTGCCCGAGGGCGGCGCGGCCCCGGACTTCGACGGGCTGGAGTCACCCGACTGCGTCGGCGCCGGCTCGCTGCCGGTCTTCGGCGCCGAGGCCTCCGTCGCGCCGCTGGCCTCGACCGGCGCGGCGTGAGCCTCGGGCGGGGGGCTGGGGTTGGCCGAATCCGTCGGCGCCGCGGGCTGCGAGATGCTGCCTTCGGTCTTGCTGTCGTTCATGACGTGCCTCGTGGTGCGTGGGTTGAGCTGCGCGTGGCCGGCTGCACCTGCCGTTGCGCCACGGCCCTTCGCATTGCGAATGGGAGGCCAGGCCCGTGCGGCACGCCAAATCGCGCGCTTGAAGCGCGGCGCGACCGGGCGGTGCGGGTTTTCCCCGCAGCCGGGTGCTGAGCGTGCGGGAGATCTCAGCAGCGCCCGCGGGAGCGTGGCGGGTGCAGGTGCGGCGCGCGCCGCCTCCGGGCCGGGGCGCGGTGCTCCGACCCCCTCGGAGGTCCAAACGGGGGCCCCTTTTCGCGAACGAGGGGGTCGACGAGCGTCCTCACGCCTCGCGAACGTGAGGCGAGGCCCCCGGAGCACTTTCGGGGGGCCCATTTTCGGGATTGCCCCCCCGACTCGACCTCGATCGCGCGCGCTCGACGACCGACGACGCCCTCGGTGGTGCTCGAAACGGCCGCGCGAAGCCGAGCGAGGCCCCGCGCTGGTCTAAAAATGCCATCGGGAACGGTGCCGGTCCCCACGCACGCGTCGCGGCCGCCGAAAATCGGGGTGAGCAGGGGGGGCGAATCGATTTTCGGGGGGCCCAAAAACCCTTCGGGGGCGTCATCGACAATGACCGGCCCCCCTCGAGGCTCAACGACCCCCTTACCTCACCCAAACGAGGCTATCCGCGCCGCGGAGGCGGGGGCGTGAGGTGCTTGGTGAGCGTGGCGCGGTCGATGCCGAGGGCCTTGGCCGCGGCGACTGCGTTCTTTCCGTGCGCCTCATAGGTCCAGAGGCAGATGCGGTGGATGTACATCGCGAGCGAGTCGCCCGGCTCCAGCGCGAGCGCCTTGGCCGGTACCGTGGACCGCGGGCTCAGCTCGCGGAGCTTGAGATCGCCCTCCTCGATGCTGTCGCCCTCGCGATAGACCAGCGCCCGGTCCACGAGCTTCTCCAGCTCGCGCACGTTGCCGGGAAACGGGTAGGCGTCCAGGAGCCGGTCCGCGTCGGGGCTGAGCCGCGGCGGCGTGGGGCCGCCCCGCGCGCGAAGCCGCTGCTCGAAGATGAGGCGCCAGTCTCCCGCCCGGTCGCGCAGCGGCGGCACCTCCAGCTCGGCGCCGTTGAGCCGGTGCCAGAGGTCTTCCCGAAAGGTTTCGACGGCCACCATCGCCTCGAGGTCGCGGTGCGTGGCGGCCATCACCCGCACGTCGACCTCCATATAGGCGTCGCCGCCCACGCGCTTGACCTGGCCGGTCTGGAGTACGCGCAAGAGCTTGGCCTGCGCGGCCAGCGGGAGCTCGCCCACCTCGTCGAGGAAGATGGTGCCGCCGTCGGCGCGCTCGAAGGCGCCCGTTCGATCGCGCTTGGCGTCGGTGAACGCGCCCGCCTCGTGGCCGAAGAGCTCGCTCTCCAGCAGCGCCTCGGTCAGCGTGGTGCAGTCCACAACCACGAAGGGCCGGGTCCGGCGCGGACCGGCCTGGTGCAGGGCCATGGCCACGCGCTCCTTCCCGGTCCCGGTCTCCCCGAGGATGAGCACGCTGATGGGCGAGGGCCCGAGCTTGTGGATGTGCTTGCGGAGCTGCGCCATGGCCTCGCTCTCGCCGTCGAGGATGAAGGCGGGCAGGGCGTCGGGCCGCGACACCTCCTCCACGGTGAGGGTGGTCTCGCCGAGACGAATGACGTCGCCCACCTCGAGGTAGGCGCCGATCACCAGCTGATCATTCACCCGGACGCCGTTGCGCGAGGCCGCCGCCTGCACGATGAGGTGCCCGTGGGCCCGCACCAGGGTCGCTTCCTTCCCGGACACGAACCGGTCCTCGAGCTGGATCGTGTTCTCCGGATCGCGCCCCGCCGTCGCTTCTCCCAGATTCCAGGGCCAGACCCGCTCGGCCCCGCGGGGAGAGCGGATGCGGAGCTGCACCTCGGCGCTGTCCTCGAGGGTCCCGAAGAAGCCGAGGTTGAGGGTGCTCACCTTCGCCTCGGCCTCGCTGGCACGTGGCCGGGGCTTGTCCTCGGAGAACACCGCGTCGTGGGTGCCGAGCTCGATGACATCGCCGTCGGCGAGCGTGGTCTCGCCGCTCACGAAGCGACCGCCCACCCGCGAGCCCTCGAGGGCGAGGTTGAAGAACGCCACGCGCCGGCTCTCGTTGCGCTGCACGGCGAAGTGCTTCTCGGCGATGGCGCGCTCGGGGAGCTGGACGTCGCAGCCCTCGTCGCGGCCCACGGTGAGTCGAGCCTCGGTGATGGGCACGCGGAGCAGGTTGAGACCGGCGCGGCGGAAGGTGAGGAAGGGCATGCGGTGCTCCGCAGAGGGCCAGGCGGCACACCGCCTCGGGACAGCGGCAGCATCGCCGACCGCTGCAGCGCCTGCCAGAAGTCGTGGCGGTCGACCCACTCGGGTGTCCGTGGGGTGGAGGTGGGCGGTGAGCTGAGAAGTGCACCCGTAGCTCGGACCGTCGCATGGTTCCCGGACGCGATAACTCGAGACAGTGGACGCGCGGTGATGCAGGGCGGCGTCGGACGCTCGGACCAGCAGCTGTCGTCCATGACCAGGTCCCGTACACTGTCAGTTGCTGTCGGGACCGAACCCTCCTTGGTTTTTGACGAGCGAGACCCGCACACTGCACCGATCACTGAATTGGTCGGCGCTTCCCGCGCGCAAGGTTGGTAGGGCGTGGCACTGCAGGTGTCCGAGGCGAGAAGAAGTGGGGCCGCCGTGCGGCGGGCGGCGCACGTCCGAGGCGGGACGGGCAGCGTCGCGGCCCGCTTGCCCTCCGCCGGCCGTCGTTCTAATCGCTGCCCATGAGCCCGTTGCCCGAGGGGCTGCGCACGCAGCTCGCCGCCGAGTTTCCCGCTGACCTCTGGACCACCGAGCCCAGCGAGCTCGCCGAGTTCGGCCGCGACTGGACCCGCGTCTACCCGCCCGCGCCCGGCGCCGTGGCCTTCCCGCGCTCGACCGACGAGGTTTCACGCCTGGTGAAGGCCTGCGTGAAGCACGGCGTGGCCATCGTTCCTTCTGGCGGACGCACCGGACTCGCGGCCGGCGCCGTGGCCGCGCGCGGCGAATTGGTCATCTCGCTCTCGCGCATGCGGCGCATGGACGCCGTCGATCTCCTGGGCCAGACCGTGCGCGTGCAGGCCGGCGCCATCACCGAGGCGGTGCACAAGCACGTCGCCGAGCACGGGCTCACCTGGCCCGTCGATTTTGCGTCCAAGGGCTCGAGCACCGTGGGCGGCAACATCGCCACGAACGCGGGCGGTGTGAAGGTCATCCGCTACGGGCTCACGCGGAACTGGGTGCTCGGGCTGCAGGTCGTGCTCGCGAACGGCGAGATCCTCGAGCTGAACGGCGCGCTGGAGAAGAACAACACCGGCGCCGATCTCCGCCAGCTCTTCATCGGCAGCGAGGGCACGCTGGGCATCGTCACCGAGGCCACGCTCAAGCTCACCCGCGTGCCCGGCAAGCTCGACGTGCTGCTCTTCGCCGTGCCGGATCTCGCCGGCGTGCTCAAGCTGTTCCGCGAAGCCCGGAGCGCCGGGCCGTTCGGCATCATGGCCTACGAGTTTTTCACCGACGTGTGCCTCGCGCGGGTGCAGAAGCACCGCAAGCTGCGCGCGCCGTTCGAGCAGCCCGCGTCGCACTACGTGCTGCTCGAGGTGGAGCGCGCCGACGCGACCGAGCTGGAGACCTGGGTGGCGAGCCTCTTCGAGCGCAACCTCGTTCAGGAGGGCGTGCTCGCGGCGAACCTGGGACAGGCGCAGGAGCTCTGGAGCTACCGCGAGGCGATCAGTGAGAGCCTCTCGGCCACGGGGCTGCCGCACAAGAACGACATCGCCCTGCCCATCGCCGCGCTCGAGGCGTTCTGCGACGACCTGCAGAAGCTGCTCGCGTCGAAGTATCCCGACTTCGAAATCGCGCTCTTCGGCCACATCGGCGACGGCAACCTGCACGTGAACATCATGAAGCCCGACGCCATGGAGAAGGACGCCTTCTTCGCGCGCGCCAAGCAGCTCGACCCGGAGATGTTCGCGCTGGTGCAGCAGCACCACGGCTCCATCTCGGCGGAACACGGCGTGGGCCTGCTCAAGAAGCCGTATCTGGGCTTTTCGCGCACGCCCGCGGAGCTCACGCTGCTGCGCTCGCTCAAGCGCGCGCTCGATCCCGGCAACCTGCTCAACCCGGGCAAGATCCTCGACGCGGAGTGAGCCATGCCCGTGGTCACCGAACGCGATGGCGAAGTGCGCGTCTTCACCTTCAAGGAGGGCGTGCTCTCGGCGGTGGCGCATGATCTGGAGATCGCCGTCGAGCGCTTTCGCTTCGAGTGGGACGACGCCCGCACGCGCGTGACCGCGACGTTCGATGCCAAGAGCCTGCGCGTGCTGCACGCCATCGTGCGCGGCGCGCCGTCGAGCGCGCTCTCCGATCGCGACAAGCGCAAGATCGAAGACAACCTCCGCGACGACGTGCTGCACGTGAAGCGCTTCCCCGAGATCCGCTTTCAGTCCACGCGCATCGATGGCCTGCGCGTCGAAGGCACGCTCACGCTTCACGGCACGACGCGCGCGATCGCCACGGAGCTTCGCCAGGAGGGCGGCAAGCTGATCGCCGACGTGCCGCTGAATCAGCCCGACTTCGGCATCACCCCGTACAGCGCCATGCTGGGCACACTGCGCGTCCAGGCGGGCGTCCGCGTAAAGATTGTTGTCAGCTCAAATGGCTGAGATCACGTTGGAATGAGGAAAACGGCAGGGTCGCGCGCAACAGATTGACGCGGCGGCTGACAATGCCTTCACACCCTCTTCCCGAGGTCTCCATGAGCTACACGGTCAAGTCTGGCGACACGCTTTCGAAGATCGCTGCGCACTACAAGGTCTCGCTCTCGTCGCTCGAGAAGGCGAACCCGCAGATCAAGAACCCGAACTACATCTACGTCGGCGAGCACATCAATCTGCCGAAGGACACGTTCCAGTCGAAGCCCAAGGCGCCTGCGAAGAAGCCCACCCACAAGCCCGCGCCGCCGTCGCACAAGCCGCCCGCGAAGAAGCCGCCCGCCACCAACGCCGGCTCCTATGGTGAGCCCTGGAAGAAGGGCACCGGCGGCCAGCTCCACGGCGGCGACACCTCGCACTACCAGTCGAAGGGCACCTTCGAGGCGTCGATCAAGGGCTCGCAGTTCGCGTCCATCAAGGCCACCGAGGGCACGGGCTACACCGACCCGGACTTCAAGGCGCGCTGGAAGGAGCTCGGCGACAAGGTGAAGAGCGGCCAGATGAAGCTGCGCATGGCCTACTGCTTCCTCGATAAGGGCAACGGCAAGGGCCAGGCCGATCACTTCCTGAAGACGCTGGGCATCACCGGCAAGCTGCCCGCGGGCACGCGCCTCGCGCTCGACTGGGAGGCCTCGGCGCTGAAGTCGCCGCAGACGCTCAAGGACGCCGCCAACGAGATCCACCGGGTGACCGGGCTCTGGCCGGTGATCTACACCTCGAAGAGCGAGCAGGCCGTGGCTCAGAAGACCGTCCCCGGCGCGCCGATGTGGATCGCCCAGTGGACCGGCGGCACGGCGAACAAGAGCGTGCCCTTCGTGCAGTACAGCGATGGCCCCGGCTACGACCACGACGTCTTCAACGGCAGCGCGTCCGAGCTGGCCAAGTTCGCAGGCTGGAGCAAGTAGGGCTTCGCGTCGAGATCACACGGCCGGGTCGGCACGCGCCGATCCGGCCGTGGTGTTTCTAGTGCTTGATGGGTGGACCGCAGCGGCAGGAGAGCAGCTTGCCGCACGCGCGCACCGCATGGCCGCACTGGGGATGCGCCGCCAGCTTGCCGACTTCCTGCGACTCGCCATGAAACCGGCCGTGGAAGGCGTCGGTCACGTGCGCCTCGAAGATCACGCCGTCGAGCAGACAGCCGCCGTCATCGGGGTAGAGCGCGGCCTTGCAGCTGCCGCCGTCCCAGCTGTCGGTGGCTTCGGCGACGGGCGGCCGGGGCGGTGCAGCAGCAGCGATGGTGGCGACGAAACCCAGGACCAGGAGGAGCGCTTTGGGCATTCAGGGGACGGCGGGTCCGCGGGTTCACGCCAACGAATCTCCCCTGGTGTCTGTGACACGGCGCACAGCCACCTTGCTCACGAACGATACGCGAGCGAATCGGTTTCACGCGATGTGGTCAGAGCCGCTACCCGCGCACGCCCCACACGCGGGCTTGACGATTCAGCTTGGCGGCGTTCTTCGGCTGCTGCGGGTCAGAAGAGGATGCGGGTCTTGATGTTGGTGTCGAGCTTGGAGATCGCGTCGCGCACTTCGATCGACACGTCCTTGGCCACGTCCATCACCAGGTAGCCGATGTTGGCGTCCGTCGCGAGCACCTGGCCCACGATGTTGGCGTTGAGGTCGGCGATGATCTTGTTCACGTCGCGGAGCACGCCGGGCACGTTCTTGTGCACGTTGAGGATGCGGTGCGTGCCGGGGATGAGCGGCAGCTCCACCGCGGGGAAGTTCACGGTGCCGGTGGTGGTGCCGGTGTTGGTGAACTTGGTCAGCGACGTCGCCACCTCGTAGCCGATGGCCTCCTGCGCCTCCTCGGTCGACCCGCCGATGTGCGGCGTGAGGATCACGTTGGGCAGGCCGCGCAGCGCGCTCTGGAAGCCGGCGCCGTTGCCCTCGGGCTCCTCGGGGAACACGTCGACCGCGGCGCCGCCCACGCGGCCTTCCTTGATGGCGGCCGCGAGCGCGTCGATGTCGACCACCGAGCCGCGGCTGTTGTTGAGCAGGTGCGCCCCGCGCTTCATGAGCGCGAGCTGCGGCGCGGAAATCATCATCTTCGTCTGCGGCGTGGCAGGCACGTGCAGGGTGACGAAGTCGCTCACCTTGAGCAGCTCGTCGAGCGTGGGCAGCGACTTGTTGTTGCCCATGGGCAGCTTGGTCATCACGTCGAAGAAGACCACCCGCATGCCCATGGCCTCGGCGAGCACGCCCACCTGCGAGCCGATGTGCCCGTAGCCCACGATGCCCAGGGTCTTGCCGCGGATCTCGTGGCTGCCGTCGGCGGTCTTCTTCCAGGTGCCCTCGTGCACCTCGCGCGAGCGATCGCCGAGCTGGCGCGCGAGCGCCACGACCTCGGAGATCACCAGCTCGGCCACGCTGCGGGTGTTGGAGAACGGCGCATTGAAGACAGGGACGCCGCGGCGGTTGGCGGCCTCGAGGTCCACCTGGTTGGTGCCGATGCAGAAGCAGCCCAGGGTGAGCAGCCGCTTGGCGTTCGCGAGCACCTCGGCGGTGACGTGGGTCTTGGAGCGGATGCCCAGGATGTGCACGTCGGCGATCTTGGCGGCCAGCTCGGCCGGCTTGAGCGCGCCCTTCACCTTCTCGATCTGGAAGTGCTCGGCGCCGAAGATCTCCGAGGCGCTGGCGTGGATGTTCTCCAGGAGCAGGACCTTGATCTGGTCCTTGGGGTACGAGGTGGCGGCGTCGCGAGTCATGAAAGAACCGGTGGCTGGTGGCTGGTGCCTGGTGGCTGGCGGGTTGCGATAGCCCGGAGTCCCTAACACGGGCAAGCCTCGCGTGCCTGAAGACTCGACCCGCCACGAGCCAGCAGCGACCAGCCACAGGCCCCAGGCCGAAGGCCGAAGGGCCTAGCCGCCAGCCGAGCGAAGCGTTAGGAGGACCGCATGCGCTTCGCTGAGCTCTCGCCGCACCCTTCGCTGGCCCGCGCCCTGGAGACCAAGGGCTACGCGGAGGCCACCCCCGTCCAGTCGGCGGTGCTCGCGCCCGCGCTCACCGGGCACGACCTGCTCGTCTCGGCCCAGACCGGCTCGGGAAAGACCGTGGCCTTCGGGCTCGCGCTCGCGCCCACGCTGCTCCACGACGCCGAGCGCTTCACGGCCGCGCCGCTGCCGATGTGCCTGGTCATCGCGCCCACGCGCGAGCTGGCCCAGCAGGTGGCGCGCGAGCTGAGCTGGCTCTACGGCCCGGCCGGCGGGCGCGTGGTCACCTGCGTGGGCGGCACCGATCCCCGCGCGGAGGCGCGCGAGCTGGCGCGCGGTCCACACATCGTCGTCGGGACGCCTGGACGCCTCTGCGATCACCTGGCGCGCCGGCAGCTCCGGCTCGAAGGGCTGCGCGCGGTCGTCCTCGACGAAGCCGACGAGATGCTCGACATGGGCTTCCGCGAGGAGCTCGAGAAGCTGCTCGACGAAGCACCGCCGGGTCGCCGCACGCTGATGTTCTCTGCCACGCTGCCGCGCGAGATCGAGACGCTGGCCAAGAAGTACCAGCGCGACGCCAAGCGCATCGCGGTCACGCCGAGCGGCCAGGGCCACGCGGACATCGAGTACCGCGGCTACCTCATCGCCCAGCGCGAGCGCGAGCACGCGGTGGTGAACCTCCTGCGCGCCTTCGAGGACGCGCAGGCCCTGGTGTTCTGCGAGACGCGCAACGCCGTGAACCACCTGCACGCGAGCCTTTTGGAGCGCGGCTTTCCCGCAGTGGCCATCTCCGGCGAGCTGACGCAACCCGAGCGCACGCGCGCGCTGCAGAGCCTGCGCGATCGACGCGCGCGCGTGCTCGTCGCGACCGACGTCGCCGCGCGCGGGCTCGACTTGCCCGACGTCGCGCTCGTCATCCACGCCGACCTGCCACACGACGCCGAGGTGATGCTGCATCGCTCGGGTCGCACCGGCCGCGCGGGCAAGAAGGGCGTGGCCGCGGTGCTGGTCCCGCTCTCTCGCAAGGGCTTCGCCGAGCGCATGTTCGCGCGCGGGCACGTGAAGCCCGCGTGGACGCCCGTGCCCACCGCCGAAGCCATCCGCGCCCTCGACGACGAGCGCATGGTGAAAGGGCTTCCCCAGCTCGCCGCCGACGTGACCGAGGACGACTCGCGCGCGGCCAAGAAGCTGATCGAGGCGCACGGTCCGGAGCTCGTGGCCGCGGCGTTGGTGAAGCTGCAGCGCGAGCGGCAGCCGCCGCCCGAGGAGCTGCCCGAGACGGCGGCCATGCTGGCGCGCGGCCCCAAGAAGCCGTTCGAGCGTCCGCAGAAGGCTTTCGAGCGTCCGCAAAAGTCGTTCGAGCGTCAAAAGTCGTTCGAGCGTCCGCAGCGGCCGCAGCGCGAGCCGAGCCACGCGCCATCCGGCGAGCGTCCCGCGCCGCGGCCGCGCCACGAGAAGCACGAGGCCGACGAAGACGTCGTCTGGTTCCGCATGAACGTGGGCCGACAGCGCAACGCCGATCCGCGCTGGCTGGTGCCGCTGCTCTGCCGCCGCGGCGCCGTGACCAAGGCCGAGATTGGCAAGATCCGCATCTTCCCGATGGAGACGCAGTTCGGCATCGCCACGCGCGCCGCCAAGCGCTTCGAGGCCGCGGCCAAGCGGCCGGATCCCAAGGATCCGAAGATCAAGATCGAGCCCGTCGCCAAGTGAAGAGCCGGGGGCTTGCCCGCGTCGAAGGGCAGTGCCAAAAGAGTCCTCGATGCGCCGCCTGGTCCCGCTCGTGCTCGCCGCTGTCCTGGCGCCGGCGCGCGCGCGCGCGGAGGGCCGCGAGCTCGTCTTCGACATGCACAAGTTCGAGGCCGTGAAGCAGGACTCGGGGCCGGTGAACTACTACACGGTCGTCGAGGATCCGGACGTCGGCCCCTACATCCACTCCGAGTACAAGCCGCCCTACGAGACGATGACGCGCGGCTACGCGGTGCCCGAAGGCCTGCGCAAGGCGTTCCACAAGCTCTCGTGGAAGTGGCGGGCCATCGCGCTCCCCGAGGGCGGCAACGAGTGCGCCAAGGACAAGGGTGACTCGGCGGCGGTCATCTACGTCACCTGGCGCCGCGGGCTGAAGTGGTACGCCATCAAGTACGTGTGGAGCGCGGTGGGTCCGAAGGGCGTCACCTGCGACAAGAAGGGCTTCCTGGTGCGCGCGCAGGAGACGGTGATCCAGGAGACGGGCGGTCCGGTGAACACCTGGGTGACGGAGGAGATCGACCTCGACGCCGAGTTCCGCAAGCACTTCGAGAACGGCGACCCCAAGGCCGACGTCCCCGACTTCATGGGCGTGGGCATCATGAGCGACGGTGACCAGACGCACTCGCGCTCGAGCGCCGACTTCGCGAAGTTCGTGTTGAAAGAGCGCTGAGGCTTGTAACCCAAAGGTTAAGCCGACTCGCGCTTGCCCTCGGCCTGCACATCCGCCGCCGGCGTCGCAGGCAGATCCACCGCAATCGAGCCGCGCATCACCCAGGCCGGCAGCGCCACCAGCGCCGCGGTCAGGCACGCCACTTCACCGAGGCTCGCGAGCAGCCCGAAGCCCGCGAGCGCACGGCTGTCGGCCACCAGCAGCGACGCATAGCCGATGATGGTCGTGGCCGAGCAGAGCGCCACCGCGCCGCCGGTCTCGCGCAGCACGCGCCCCAGCGAGCCCGGCCCGTCGAGCCAGTACCGCTGGACGATGTTCGCCGCGTAGTCCACGCCGATGCCGAAGGTGATCGGCAGTACGACAAAGTTGAGGAAGTTGAGCCGCACCCGCGCGAACGCGGCCCAGCCCACCAGCCACACCACGCCGAGCACGAGCCCCGAGAGCACCTGGAGGCTCGGCACCAGCCGGCGGAAGGCCACGAGCACCAGCAGGCAGACCACGGCAAACGCGAGCACGGTGGCCTTGGGGCCGTCCTGCAGGATCGAGCGCGAGATGTCGTGGAAGAGCAGGCTCTGGCCCACGGCCCGCGCGCGGCCCTTGCTGTCGGCGATGGCGCCGCGGATGACGTCGGTGATCTCCGCGAGCTCCTTGGGGCCCATGCTGCCCATGAAGCTGGGGAAGATGAGCGCGATGCGGCCCGTGGTCCCGTCGCGCTCGACGAGCGGCAGTCGAATCGCATCCGGCAAATCGGCGAGCGTCACCGGGCGCAGGTCGGCGGGCGGGCGAAGCAGCCGCGCGCGCTTGGCGAGCTCCGGCTCGAGCATGTTGATGCGCGTGTCGGTGAGCTGCGCGCGGATCTTCTGCAGCATGGGGATCTTCGCGTCCTGGTCCGCGGGGATCACCGAGTTGAGCGTGCGCACCTCGCGCACCGGATCGTTCTCGCCCTTGGCCTTGCGACGCTCGGCCAGCGCCACGGTGAACGCGTTGAGCTCCTCGGGCGTCTCCGCGCGCACGGCGATGGGCGTGAGGTACGCCTTGAAGACTTGATCGACCTTGGTGCCCCAGAACACGGCGCCGTTCTTGATGCTCTTCTGCGAGCGCAGCCGCGCCGGGTCGTACTCGATGAGGTTCCCCGAGTACGTCATCACCCCCACGATCGACGCGAGCAAGAGCCCCGCGGACGCCAGCCGCACCCAGCCCGAGTGCCGCTCGACGAGGTACGCCACCGACGGCCCGAGAATCCGCTTGGGCGGGGCGGGCATCGCGTCGCCGTCGCGGTCGATGAGCACCAGCAGCGGCGGCATCAAGAGGTACGCGGCCAGCCAGCACAGGCCCATGCCCAGGCCGCCGAGCAGGCCGAACTGCGAGAAGCCGCGGAAGTCCGTGGAGCTGAGCGAGAGGTACGCGAGGCCCGCGCCGAAGGAGGCGATGAAGGTGGCGGTGAACGTGGCCGGCCAGGCTTTGCGGATCGCGTCGGCCACGTTCAGGCCGCGCCGGCGCTCCTCGAGGTAGCGCGCGGTGAGGATGATCGAGACGTTGATGCCGTTGCCCACCACGATGCTGCCCAGGAACGCGGTGTTCGCGTTGAGGTGGCCGACCAGGAAGAAGCCCAGGCCGAACGTCGTCGACGTCGCGCACGCGAGCGCCGCGCTGATGGCCAGGATCGCGCTCCAGCGGCGGAAGTAGAGCCAGAGCACGAGCATCACGAAGATGAGTACCACGGCCGTCGAGCTGGCGAGGTCTTCTATGAGCGCTTCCTGCTCCTCCACCAGCGAGCTCACATCGCCGTCGAAGCCGACCTTCATCGTCGGGTCGTACGTCGCGGGCTTGAGCGACTCCACCGCCTCGCGCACGGCGTCGAGCAGCGCCTTGTTGGCCGAGTAGCCGGTGGAGATCTCCGGCGGGCGCACCAGCATCGCCAGGATGTGCCCGTCGGGCGTCTGGAAGTAGCCGTTGCGGAACTGGGTGAGCTGGCCGGTGGCCTGGTCGTACTTCTTCTCGATGGCGTCGAGGTCGAACTTGGGCGGCGGCGTGGACTCGATGGGCTCGCCGAGCAGATCCATCGAACCTTCGATGGCGTGCCGCTTCTCCCAGGCGATGCGCTTGTCGAGCACGGCGGAGATCTGCTGCAGGTCGGGCAGGTCCACGTAGAGCGCGCCGAAGCGCTGGATGAACGCCTGCTGCTCGTCGGTCTTGTAGTCGACCGTGCTCACCATCTCCTTCGGCAGCGCGCGCAGCTTCTTGGCGAGGTCATCGCTGAAGCGCTCGAGCGCGTCGGGGTCGTTGCCCTCGAGCACGATGGAGAGGTGGGTGACGTTGTGGACCTTGGGGCCAATGGTCCGCGCGGCCACCACGCTGGGCGCATAGGCCGGCAGCAGCTCTTCCACGTCGCTGCGGAGATCGGCGTAGAGCTTGGCGCTGAAGAACGCGCCCAGCACGGTGACCAGCGCCGCGAGGGCGAGCACGAGCCGGTGGTTCCGCAGCAGCGGCGGGACGATCCGTTCGGCGATGCTTTCGGCGTCGAGCTTCAAACCAGGTCCTCTTCAGTACGTCGCGCCATTGCGTTGTTTGAATGGGCTCGCCCGCTTCGCGGCGCTCGCGAACCCACCGGCGGCAAGGCGCGACCGTTCACGCGCGGATGCCGTCGGGATACGGCGCGCCCAGCGGGAGCTCCTTGCAGCCCTCGCGGGCGGAGCGGTACGCGGTGGTGATGAGCTCGATGCAGCGGTACGCGTCGCGGGCCTCGTGGCCCACGTAGTCGTTCGCGTCGATGGCCGCCTTGAACTGGTCGAAGAGCGCGTTGAACCAGGAGACGTGGCTGGCGTCCATCCACTTGCTGGAGATCGAGCGCTTCTCCACCTCCCAGGTCACGGCCCCCTGTGCGACGTCGGGGCCGTCGGTCTTCTTCATCACCGCCAGCTGCAAGTCGTCGTCGTCGACGGTGATGGCGCCGTGCGTGCCCTGCACGGTGTAGATGACCTTGCGCACGCCCGCGGTCCAGGTGAGCTGGGCGTGGGCCACCCCGCCCGGGAAGGTGAGGCTGGCGGTGAAGTTGTCCTCGGTGTCGTACTTGTCGGCGTCGAGGTTCGACATCTTCGCGGTCACGGCCGTGGGGTGGCCCTGCATCCAGTCGAAGGTCAGGTAGAAGCTGTGCGAGCCATGGTCCATGGCGATGCCGCCGCCCGAGTAGCGGTGCTCGCGGCGCCAGTGGGTCTTCCACTCGGTCACGCCCTTGGCGTGCGTGTTGCGGAAGGTGGACAGGGTCACGCTGCGGACCTTGCCGATCACGCCTGAGGCGATGATCTTCTGGATCGCCTTCACCACCGGCGCGTGCTTGTAGTTGTGCGCGGGGAACAGCACGCGCTGCTGCTTCTGCGCGGTCTGGAGCAGCATCGCCGCGTCTTCGAGCGTGGTGGTGAGGGGCTTCTCGCAGAGCACGTGCAGCCCGCGCTCGAAGCCGGCCTTGGCGATCTTGGCGTGGTCGCAGGGCGGGGTGGCCACGTCGAGGAAGTCGAGCTCCTTCTCGTTGGCCAGGAGCTGCTCGTAGGTCTCGTAGATGCGCGCCTCGGGCAGGGCCTTCTTGGCGAGCTCGCGGCGGGCAGCGCAGATGTCGGCGACGGCCAGCAGGTCTACATCGTTCGAGCTCTTCGCCCGTTCGAGATACGCGGGCACGTGGCCCAGCCCGCCGATGAACCCGTAGCCGACGAGCGCGCCCCGGAGCTTCTTGCCGCGGTCTGCCATGCTTCCGACTCCCTCTGGAGCGCGAATCTTAACGAGCGTTCAAATCGCTCGCGCGCGCACTTTTACTGCGTATTCCAAGGGCGAGGGAAGCCCCCGGGGCAGGAGGGTTCAGCGCCAGGCGCCCGACTGGGCGAGCCCTGCAAAGACGCTGTCCAGGATGGCCAGACCTTCCAGGCCGGTATCGGCGTCCAGGGTCAGCGCGGGCTGCAGGCGGATGTGGGGGCTGTAGCTCATGGCGAGCAGGCCCTTCTTCACGCAGTCGGTGTACACGCCCTTCATCACGCTCGAGGAGACGGGCTCCTTGGTCTTGCGGTCCTTCACGATCTCCAGGGCCAGGAAGAGCCCCTCGCCGCGCACCTCGCCGACGAACGGGTACTTCTCCTTCATGGCCTGCATGGCCGTGAGCATCTTCGCGCCCACGGTGCGAGCGTTGTCCCAGAGCTTGTCCTCGCGGATGGTCTTCACGCTGGCGAGCGCTGCCGCGGCGGCGAGCGGGTTGCCGCCGTAGCTCGAGCTGGCGCCCGAGGGCTTGCTCCACGGCTCGGTGTTGGCGATCTCCGTCTTCGTGAGCACGCCCGAGACGGGGAAGCCCGAGCCAAACGCTTTTCCGAGCGTGACGATGTCCGGCTTGGCGCCCGAGTGGTCCGCGCCCCACTTCTTCCCGGTGCGGCCGAAGCCGCAGATCATCTCGTCGGCGATGAACAGCGCGCCGATCTCGTGGGTCGCTTCTTCAATCGCTTTGAGCCACTCCTTGGGCGGAACCACGTTGCCCGCGGTGCCCTGCATCGGCTCCACGATCACCGCCGCGACGGGACCTTGCGGCTGGGCCTTGAGCGCCTTGCGGGCGAACTCGGCGCAGGCGAGGCCGCAGCTGGGGTAGCTGAGGCCGAACGGGCAGCGGTAGCAGTCGGCGTAGGGGATCTGCGTGGTGCCGGGCGGGAAGGGGCCGAAGCCGAAGCGCTGCTCCGAGCCCATAAGCGCCATCGCGCCCGCGGTCTTGCCGTGGAAGCCGCCCCAGAAGCCGACGATCTCCGTGCGCTTGGTGTAGCAGCGCGCCAAGCGAATCGCGCTCTCCACGGCCTCGGCGCCGCCGGAGTAGAGCTGCAGCCGGTCGAGGCCGTTGGGCGCCATGGCGCACACTTCGTTGACGAGCTCCGCGCGCGGCGCGCTGGTGAAGCTGCCCACGGTGAGCCGCTCGGTCTGCTCCTTGAGCGCCTTCACGTAGTTCGGGTGGCAATGGCCCAGCGCGTTCACGCCGATGCCGCCGATGAGGTCCACGTAGACGTTGCCGTCGACGTCGGTGATGGTCGAGCCGGAGCCAGTGTCCATGGCCACGCCCGCCCAGAGGGCGAAGCCCTGGAGCCCGGGCGCGAGGTGCTTCTGCTCGCGGGCCACGATCTCCTTCGAGCGCGGGCCTGGGATCTCAGTCTTCTGGACGACGCGTGCCATGACTCAGCCTTCCGTTGAAGTTTCAGCCTCAGCGCGGCGAAAAACGAACAGGCGCTGCATGGGGTAGTTCCATGCAGCGCCCACCAACACCGCGGCACCAATGACACCCGGGATCGCCGGCAGCCCCAGGTGATCGACCGCGACCCAGGACAAAAGCTCGTTCCATGCCAACGACGCCAGCGACACGACCACGTAGCGGATGGCCTGGGCTTTCCAGACCTCGGCGCGCGCGTCGAAGACCCAGTGCCGCTTGATGAGGAAGTCGGTGCAGGCGCCCGCGACCGCGCCCAGCGCGACCGCCAAAGGGTACGAGCGATCGCCCAGCAGCAAGATGGTCGACGTCACCAGCGCCCAGTCGATGAACGTGGCGGCGCCGGCGGAAACCTGGCCCTTCACGAACTGCCACGACTCCAACCAGAAACCGCCCGAAGCAGGCGTCGCGGCGGGCGAATTCGCGGGAGGCGGCTCGGCGCTCATCGCTTGCGCAGCTCCACGCGCATGAACACCGTGCGGCGGATCGCCGTCCAAGTGCCGAGGCCCGAGATCAACGCCAGGGCCAAGAGGATGAGCACATGGTGCTCGCCGTCCCAGTCCGGCCGCCAGCGCGCCAGGAACGCCGTGAAGATCGTGGCGGTGATGAGGTACGCCGCGCGCTCGTGCCGGTTCATGACGCCCATCTTGGCGTCGAGATCCAGCGTCTCGCCCTTGGCGCGGGTGTAGCTCACCATCACGCTCGCGGCGCAGGCCGAGACCGCGAGCACGAAGCCCGGCGTCCAGTCGCGGTACATGAACGCGTAGCCGAAGCAGGTGGCCATCTCGCCCCAGCGGTCGATGACGGCGTCCAGCACCTCGCCCGCGTCGCTGGCCATGTTGCGGGCGCGGGCCACGGTGCCGTCGAGCGAGTCGCAGGCCGCGCCGAGGAAGAGCAGCCAGCCGCCGAGCGCGATGCCGCTCTGCGAGATGGCCAGCGCCGCTCCGAGCTGCAGAATCAGCGAGCTCCACGACAAGAGGTCGGGCGAGATGCGCAGCTTGATGGCGATGGGGCCCACCGGCTTCTGCAGCCAGTAGAAGTACTCGAGAAAGAACTGGCTCATCACCACATTGCCCATATTCGCGACCCGGGCGTGGTGGGGCATGCCGTTCCGAGCGACCTGGACGCCGAAGACTGCCATCAGTCCGAAAAAGAGGACCACGATGGCGACCAGCGGACCCCAGACCAGATAGGGCGAGGTCATCACGAAGGAAGTGAGGGCGTCCACGGCGGCGCTTATGTAATTGAACGGGTACATCGGTACAAGTAGGGTGCCCTGCTTCGAGAAATGGCCCTGAGCCTTGCGGCAATTGGGTCTGACGCATCTGGGACATTGGCGATGTCGACGCTCTCCAGCCTGGCCATCGCCCTTGCGCTCGCCGTCGACGCGCCCGCGGCGCAGCCCGCTTCGGCACGTGCCACGCAGCCCGCTCCTGCGGGCCAGGCCAACCTTCCGCCCTGCGCTACGCTCGACCTCGCGAGCGCGCTCGAGCTGGCCACGCGCCGCTCGGACGAGGTGGCCATCAAGGAGGCCGAGCTGCAGTCGGCGGCGGTCGATCAATCGCTGGCGAAGGCCGTGGCCTACTTGCCAGGCGCGACCGCAACGTTCATCACCGGCCCCGTGCCCGGCGCGCACGGAACCGTGGTTCAGGCTGATCCGGGCTTCACCAACCGCTCCCTCAAGGACTTGAGCGTCTTCGTACGCCTCGACGTGAGTGCGGTGCAGCCCATCTGGACCTGGGGCCAGCTCACCGCTGCCCGCGACGCTGCCAACGCCGGCTACAGCGCGCGCTCGATGCTGCTCAAGAACCAGGTCTCTCAAGTTCAGCTGCGCATCATCCAGCTCTTCTGGGCCCAGGCGTTTGCGCGAAAGCTCCTGGGCATCGCGGGTGATGTCGAGAAGTCGCTGAAGCAGGTGAACGACAAGATCGAAGAGGAGCTCAAGAACCCGGACACCACGATCACCACCGAGGATCGCTACCGGGTGAAGCTCTTCGAGAGCGAGCTCGCCACGCGCAAGGCCGACGCCGAGAAGGGCCTGGAGCTGGCGCAGATTGGCCTCGCGGCCACGCTCGCCGTGGATCCTGCGTCGGTGCAGTTCGACTCGCCGGCGCTCGAGGCTTCGGGGCCCGAGCTGCAGCCGCTGCCCAAGCTCATCGCCCAGGCCGAGGCCCAGCGCGCCGATCTCGCCGCGCTCGACGCCGCCATCCACGCGCGCGAGGCAGAGATCCGCGCCGACGAGGCGGCGATGCTGCCCGCGTTCTTCATCGCCGGGCAGTTCAGCGTGGCGTACGCGCCGAATCGAGATCTGCAAACGAATCCCTGGGTGAACGATCCGTTCCGCGAGGTCGGCGGCGGTATCGTGCTCGGCGCGCGTCAGAACTTGGCGCTGCCGCTGCTCTGGGAGCAGAAGGAGAAAGCCCAGGCCGAGCTCGAGGTGATGCACGCCGAGCGCAAAGGGCTCGCGCGGCTCATCGACGTGGAGGTCCAGGGCGCGCGCACCGAAGCCGTGACCGCGCAGACCAAGCTCGCCGCCGCGCAGCAGGCGCTCTCCGCCGGCAAGAACTGGTTCCGCGCCGCGGCGCTGGGCTTCGGCATTGGCACCGAGGACGCCAAGGCACTGCTCGAGGGCTATCAAGGCTACGTGCAGAGCCAGGTGAACCTGGCCAGCGCCAGCTACGATCTGCTCATCGCCCGGGCCAAGCTCGACCAGCTCACCGGAGCGCCCCTTTCCCACGGAGAAGGCAAATGCGTGCTGCCCTGATCGCTGCGTTCGTGGCCGTCGCCGCCGCCCAGACCGCCACCGAGGCCATCCAGAAGCGCGACGAGGAGATCCGCGCTGCGCTCCCGCCCGCGGGCCAGGAGCCGACCGCGGCGCAGAAGGAGAAGGCCGAGGACCTGCTCACCAAGTTCATCGACTTTCAGGGCATGGCCAAGGCGGCGCTCGGCTCGCAGTGGGACAAGATGTCGCCCAAGAAGCAGAAGGAGCTGCTCGACGCCTTCACCAAGCGGCTCAAGCAGGCCTCGTCGTCGCAGCTCGACTTCTACCGCTCCACGGAGATCAAGTACGACGCCGAGAGCGGCAACGGCGGCGACGTGAGCGTGCCCACCTCCATGGTGGTCAAGGGCGAGCCCACGCACGTGACCTACGTGATGCGCCAGGGCAAGGGCGGCTGGATGATCGAGGACATCGTCATCGACGACCTCTCCACCGTCGAGACGTACCGCGGCCAGTTCCAGAAGGTGATCAACAAGGAAGGCGTGGACGGGCTCATCGCGCGCTTGAAGAAGGCGCCCGAGGAGAAGCCCGCCGGCAAGCCCGCGGCGACGGATCCCGCGCCGGCGCCCGCGACCAAGTAGATATTAACGAATCGGTTACGGCTTCTTCGGCGCGTAGCGCAGCACCCGCACCTTCTCCACCGTCACCAGGCCGTCCCCCATCATCTCGTCGAGGATCTTCTCGAGCTGCGGCAGACAGTCTTCGCTGTCCACGATCTCCACCACCATCGGCAGGTCCTCGCTGAGCCGGAGGATGTGCGCGCTGTGCAGCAGGCTGCGCGCGCCGAAGCCGGCCACGCCGCGAAACACGGTGGCGCCCGCGAAGCCGTCCTTGCGAAGGCGCTCCACCAGGGCCGTCGCGAGCGGCTGGTGCCCGTGCTTGTCCAGCTCGCCAAACAGGACGCGAACCAGCAGTTGCTCACCGTCGAGAACGCGCATGCGACCTCCAAGATCAGCCTGCGACGAGCCTTGCCAGAAAGAGCCCCAGCACGCCTGCCACGAGACAGCCCACGAGCGTGCTCGACACGTATGCCGCAGCCAGCCCCCAGGCGCCTTGCTGGGCGAGCGCGAGCGTCTCGTAGTTGAACGTCGAGTAGGTGGTGTAGCCGCCGCAGAAGCCGGTGGTGAGCAGGAGGCGCGTGTCGGCGGTGAGCCAGGTGGTGCGCAGCGAGATCCCCATGATCATCGCGATGAGGAACGAGCCGGTGATGTTGATCGTCACCGTGCCCAAGGGGAACGCGCCGCCCATCGCCTGCTGGATGCGCAGCCCCGCGAGGTAGCGCGCCGCGCTGCCCGCGCCACCTGCGAAGAAGACCATCAACGTGCGCAGCAGCATGCTCGCCTCGTGCGCGCCCAGCTTGGAGCGCGCTCGAACGCGAGGCAAGTATCAAATCGACAAGTCCCTACAAGCTGGCGCTGCAATCACAAGTTCGTCGTATCCGCTGGGTCTGCTCGCTCGGGACACGAGCGAAGGGCAGTCCGTTCCCCGCCCTTGTTTGGGCCGTGGGTTCGCGCCCTGGACGACCTGACGAGGGTGCAGTCGATGTTGGACATGCGCAGCTTGAGGGCGGCGGCTCCGTGTCGCGCAGTCGCTTGTGGATGTGCTTGCAAGGCGGGAGGCGACGATGGCGAAGGTGCCAGGCCTCGCGGAGATGGCGCGGAGCATCGTGGCGGATGGGAAGGGCATCCTCGCTGCCGACGAGACGCCCAAGACGATCACCAAGCGGCTCGTCGCTCGCGGGATCACCTCCACGCCCGAAACTCGGCGCGAGCACCGCGAGTTGCTCTTTACCGCGCCCGGGATCACCGACTTCATCGGCGGTGTGATCACGCAGGACGAGACCATCCACCAGAAGAGCGCGACGGGCGTGCCATTGGCGGAGGTCATCTCGAGGCGGGGCCTCGTGCCGGGGATCAAGGTCGACAAGGGCGTGGTCTCGCTCGCAGGCGCGCCGGGAGAGCGCGTCACCGAGGGGCTGGACGGCCTGCGCGAGCGGCTCGAGGAGTACTTTCAACTCGGCGCCCGCTTCGCCAAGTGGCGCGCGGTCTTCAGAATCACCGAGAAGCTCCCGAGCCGCGCCTGCGTGCACGCCAACGCCCACGCGCTCGCGCGCTATGCGGCGCTCTGTCAGGAGCAGGGCCTGGTGCCCATCGTCGAGCCCGAGGTGCTGATGGATGGCGCCCACGGCATCGAGCGCTGCGACGAGGTGACGGGCGACGTCCTCGGCGAAGTATTCAAAGAATTGATCGGGCAGCACGTCATGTTGGAGGGCATGTTGCTGAAGCCCAACATGGTGATCCCGGGCCAAGACAATCCGAAGAAGGCGCCCGTGGCCGTCGTGGCCCGTGCGACGTTGCGAACCTTGCAGCGCTGCGTCCCGGCCGCGGTTCCCGGGGTGGTCTTCCTGTCCGGCGGACAGAGCCCCGTTGAGGCCACCGAGCACCTCAATGCCATCAACGCGCTCGACGGTCCGAAGCCGTGGAAGCTCAGCTTCTCATTTGGCCGCGCGCTCCAAGACGAGGCGCTGGACGCATGGAAGGGCCGCGCCCAGAACGTCCCTGCAGTCCAGCTCGCGTTCCTGGAGCGCGCGCGCTGCGTCGCCGCGGCCGCGCAGGGCAAGTACCGCAGCGAGATGGAGCGGGACATCGCGAAGGCGCAGCCCGCAGCCGACATTCACTGACCTCGGTGCGCTTCAACCTGGTGATCGACGTGATCGACCGCGTGCCCAAGCTCCGGGGCACGGCGGGAATTGATCATTGCCAAGCGTACGCGCATGAGCACGGTGGCGATCGTCCAGAGGTCGCGGATTGGGACCTGGCCTTACTGAGGCACGTACACGAGGGTCGTTCCCTGGTAGGCGGCGCGGTAGGTCACGCCGCCACAAGGCAGGCCCACGCGGCAGCCCGCTGGCAGCGCGGTCATCGGTGCGACGGCCGGCGCCGCGGCGTAGCCATACGCACCCGCTGACGCAGCGGAGGTCGCGTAGACCGTGCGCCGCGTGGTTCGCCGCGCCACGCCCGCGTAGCTCATGGGCGTGAGCGGCCTGCCCACCACGGCCAGCGCGTCTCCAGCGACTGCCAGCCCGCCGCCCAGCAGCATCAGCGCGAGCAACTTACGAGTTCGATGGGATCGCATGGTGTCCTCCATGGCGTGTCAGGGGGTGGGCGCCGTCGAGCCGGGCTCGAGCGGCACGCGCTGCGCGCCCGCCGGTGGCTGGAAATTGAAGAATGAGTCGGGCAGCGAGGCGTTCGATTTCCAGTTTGAAATGTTCACCGAATACTCGGGCTGTCCCGCCACGTCCTTGCTCGTGATTTCAAACTTGCGCGGGATGGCCTGGTCGCCGGCGTCGACCCAGAGCTGGAAGTCGGCGTCCTTGCCGCGGAACGCGAGGTGGTGAACGCGCGCGCCGTTCAAGGTCTCGAGCCCCACGTAGCGGCCCTCGGTCACGCCATTCATGAGCGCGGTATACGGGTCGCTCACGAGCAGGTCAGCCGCGGGCGCGTCGATGTTGAACTTGGCGCGCGCGGCGTCGATGGCCTGGTCGAGCTGCGCGGGCGCGGGCGCGGTGGCGTAGAAGCCGCTCTTCTGGCCGTACACGGTGAAGTCCTTCCCGTTGTAGAGGAACTCGGTGGCCGTCGCGGGGCCCTTGCGCTCGCTCCGCAGCTTGTCGGGCCGGCGCACCGCCACCTGCTGCGCGGACTCGAAGTCGAGCTTCTGGCCCTCGGTGGTGACCGCTTCCTGCGTCGAGTTGGTGTCGAAGGTGAAGCTCTGCTGGCCCTTCAGGTAGTCGCTCATCTTGCGAAGCACCTGATCCGCTTGCGGCTCGACGACGGCCTGCTGCGCCACGCCCGCTTGCGTGCCCTGCGGTTGCGCGGCGAAGGCGGGCGGGCCCGCGAGCGCTGCCGCGACGAGTGTGCTCGTGAGCCATCGGTGTCCACGCATGGTTGTCTCCTCGCTCGAGCGCGCTTGGCGTCGGGACAAAGTTGGGCGTGGCGCGCGGGCGCGCCTTCCTGCCCGCGCGAGGGGGCGAGGCTCGTTCAGCGAGCGAGCGGCCTGCAAAAACACGACGGCCGCGCCCCTTGCGAAGCGCGGCCGCCGAGATTCTCAACCTGCGTCGCTAGACCGCCGCGGCGGCGTGCCCGTTCACGTGCACCACCTTCAGCACGCCGGTGCGGGCCTGCTCGTTGATGGCGCGGAGCTCGTCCTGGAGGTTGCGCAGCTGCTGGAACAGGTCGTGCTCCGGGCGGCCGCCGATCTCCGTCTGCGGGCTCTTGAAGTAGAAGCTCAGCCAGTGCTGGATGCCCGCGCGGCCCGTGCGCTGGGCCAGGTCCATCAGCAGCGCCAGGTCGAGGACGAGCGGCGCGGCCAAGATCGAATCACGGCAGAGGAAGTTCACCTTGATCTGCATCGGGTAGCCGAGCCACCCGGTGATGTCGATGTTGTCCCAGCCCTCTTTGTTGTCGCCGCGGGGCGGGTAGTAGTTGATCTTCACGTTGTGGTGGATGTCGCCGTAGAGCGCCGGGTACTTCTCCGGCTCGAGGATGGTCTCCAGCACGCTCAGCTTCGAGACCTCCTTGCTCTTGAAGCTGCCCGGGTCGTCCAGCACCTCGCCGTCGCGGTTGCCGAGGATGTTGGTCGAGAACCAGCCCGAGAGGCCCAGCAGGCGCGCGCGCAGCATGGGCGCGATCACCGTCTTCATCAGGGTCTGGCCGGTCTTGAAGTCCTTGCCGCAGATGGCCACGCCCTGCTGCACGGCGAGCTCCATGATCGCCGGCGCGTCCACGGTGAGGTTCGGCGAGCCGTTGGCGAAGGGCACGCCCTCCTTGAGGGCCGCGTACGCGTAGATCATCGAGGGCGGGATCGACGGATCGTTCCGCTCCATCGCCGCCTCGAGCGCCTTCACCGACTGATGGTTCGGGCCGATCTCGGTGTACACCTCGGTCGAGGCGCACCACACCACCACGCAGCGGTCGAGGTCGTTGTTCTTGATGAAGTTGCGGATGTCCTCGCGCAGCTGGTTGGCGAGGTCGAGCTTGTTCTTGCCCGTCTTCACGTTCGGGCCGCTGATGCGCTTGACGTAGTTCGGGTCGAACACCGCCGGCATGGGCACGATCTTCTCGAGTGCGGGCTTCACCTCGTCGAGCAGGTCGCGGTCGAGCACCTTGGCGTTCTTGGCGCTCTCGTAGGCGTTCTCGGCGTAGATGTCCCAGCCGCCGAAGACGATGTCGTCGATCTTCGCGAGCGGAACGGCCTTGCTGACGGGGATCTCCACGCCGTCGATGGCGAGCTCGCCCATCTGCGTCATGGAGCCGATGGGGGCGCCCAGTCCGCGGCGGATGGCCTCCACGCCGGCGTACACGGTGGTGGCCACCGCGCCCATCCCCGGAGTCAGCACGCCCAAGCGCCCGTTCGCAGGACGCACCACGGCCTTCTTCTTGGAGCTGCCCATCGTGTCCTCCAGTCGCTTTCGCGACCCCCGCTACGAAATTGGCGCGCGCATGTAGCAAACGCGTCAAAACAAAGTCAAATCCCGGCCCTACGCTGTCGCCGGCACCCGCCGGGTCGCCAGATACCGACTCAGTGCGCGCTCCACGCCGTACCCGATGAGGGCGTACGCCGTGCCAATGAGCACGTCCAAGACGTAGTGGTGCTGCAAATACACGGCCGAGAAGCAAACCAGCAGATAGAACAAGAAGTTCGCGACATCGAGCGCCAGAATTCCAACGCGGCGACCATAAACGAACACCAACATCGGGTAGGCAACATGCAGGGAGGGGATGGCGCCGAAGATGTCGGCCGACCTTCCGTAGAACGCCGCGAAGTAGTGCCAGCCGGTCAGCTCGTCCCAGCGAATCGCCGCCGCGGGCGACGCCACGATGTGTGCGAAGTCCGGCAATCCGAAGCCGTACTGCGCGGCGTACCAGGGCGGCGCGGCCGGATAGATGTAGTAGGTGGCGAAGCCCACCAGGTTCACCGCGCAGAAGACCCAGCCGTACTTCCGCAAGAGCGCCTTCATCGCCGGCTCTTTGCGGAACAGCGCCAGGTACACCGCGAACGCCATCGCCCAGTAGACGAAGATGATGTACGCGCAGCCGGTGATGAAGTCGACCCACGCCCAGTGGTGCGCGGCGAAGAACTCGTTGGGCGTGAGCACGCCTGCGGCCGTGCTGATCCCGAAGAAGCTCTTGTCGAAGTGGTACGGCTCCGCGATGTGCACGTGCAGGTAGCGCACGAGCGGCTCGGTGAGGTGCGTGAGGTCGTAGATCACGCCGAACACGAGAAACGCGAAGAAGTTCTTGAAGAACTCGCGGGTGGCGTCGCTCCAGAAGCAGAGCGCCACGACCAGGGCGAGGATGCCGAAGTGCTCGGGCCGGTTGCCCACCGTCAGCCGCATCGCGACGATGTACGGCACCAGCAGGAACATCGGCCCGAAGAGGTAGACCTTGGGCGCGCGCTTCCAGCGCTCGGCCAGGCCTTGCGCCACCGGCGCGACGACGTCGTTCTTCTCCAGGGCATCACCGGGGTTCATGCGCGCGCTTTTCTGACGAATCTCCGGGCGGTGTCGTCGAGACACCTACCCGGCCTCTCCCACTTGATGCGAAATGGGTGCCGGACGAGGTAATCGCCAGCGATTTCGCTTGCCACCAAATCGAACGGGCGTTCAGTCGACAATTGTTTCCCGTCGGACCGGGTGTGGGCAAGAGGCGGGGTCCGGCAGTCGACAGCGCCGGATCATCGTCCCCGGCGGGTCGTGACACGGCCGTGAAACAGATTCGCCTCCCGTGTCGATTTCGCGTCGCGATCTGGAACGAACCATTGGCTAGACTGTTCGCGCTCTGCGCCCTCGGGGCGCCATCTCGGAGGTCTCGCCATGGCAGCGAAGAAAGCCAAGAAGAAGGGCGCCAAGAAGGCCGCGAAGAAGGCGACCGCTCGCAAGGCTGCTCCCAAGAAGGCCAAGGCCGCCAAGAAGCCCGCGAAGAAGGCCGCGCCCAAGAAGGCCGCGCCGAAGAAGGTCGCGAAAAAGGCCGTGGCCAAGAAGCCCGCGCCCAAGAAGGCCAAGCCGGCGAAGAAGCCCGCGCCCAAGGCGGCGTCGGCGAAGGCCGAGAAGGCGCAGTCGGACTGGGAAGCGCGTCCGAAGCACCGGGTGGAGGTCGACGAGATCCGCGAGCGCGACGGCGAGCGCGACGCCGCCTTCGTGAACCGCGCGGACAAGGCCAACGACGACCTCGCCGAGGAGCTGGGCGAGTCGTTCGTCACCAGCGCGACGTCCGGCGAAGAGGCCGGCATGGACATGGCCAACGAGGAGACGGAGGAGGAGAAGGGCGGTCCCTTCGTGGAGACCACGGCCGATCAGGAGTTCGCCGACGACGTGGACGAGTCCAACCCCGAAGACGCCGAGCCGGCGGCGCTGCCCACCACCGCCTCATCCGAGTCGGACGAAGAGGAGTAGTCGATGAACGCCGCCGTCCTGCTGTCGCTGGTGCAGCTCGCCGCGCCCGCCAAGCCGCAGACGCTCACGGAGCTCAAGCCCATGGACCCGGTCACGGTGACCGCGGGCAAGGTGAGCCGCGAGCAGATCCTGGGCGAGGACGAGCCGCTGCGGCTGCTGCTCGACGGCGAGAAGATCCTCTACAAGCGCGACGGCAACCTCGAGTTCGCCTACCTCGCGCCCGCTCTGGGCGAGGCCGGCGACGATGGGCTGCTGATGGCCGTCACCAGCGACGACCCGACCAAGAGCGACTGCACCAAGTACCTGTGGGTCCTCGTCCACAAGGACGGCACCGCCAGCGCCACCGACGAGTTCGGCGACTGTAGCGAGCGCTTCAAGATCGAGCGGGTGAAGGACGCGGTGACCACCACCTTCAGCGACAAGAACCTCGCCTGGACGCTGCAGGACGGCAAGGTCACGGCGGTGGCGGGCAAGAAGTCGGGCGGCAAGAAGAAGAAGTGACGCCGGGGGGCGCCATGGGTGGGCAGCAAGTCCGCATTCCGCAGGAGCCGTCGACGCTGGTGGCCCCGCTCCCGGGTGACGAGGGCGAGCCTTCGCTCGAGGCGCTCGCACAGAATCTCAGGCGCGCGGGCCTCGCGGCCGAGCTCGACCCGAAGCCCGACGGCAAGAGCGCCCGGGTCCGCTTCGAGGGTCGGAGCTTCGAGGTGCGGGTGGCGCCCTCGAGCGATCCCGGCGAGATCCACATGGAGTACTCGCGGCTCACCCGCGATGTCGTGGAAGCGGTGCGGATGAGCCGCTGGTCGGTGGGCGTGCGCACCACCGTGGGCGACGCGCCTCTCGAGTCGCTCCACGGCCAGCTCCGGGTGCTCTCCGCGCTGGCCCCGCGCGCGGTGGCGATGCTCGACCTCAACGCCTGCGCCCCGAAGAGCGGCGACTGGCTGCGCGACGCCGCTTCGTCGAAGGTGCCGCCCGGACCGACGAGCTTCTTCACCGCGCACGCGGTCTTCTCCGAGGAAGAGGGCGAGATCTGGCTGCACACCCACGGGCTGCGGCGCCTGGGCTGTGTGGAGCTGGAGATCCTCGGCGTGAACCGCGAGGAGGCCCAGGAGCTTCACCAGCTGCTGAACACGGTGGCCTCGGCCTTCATCGACAAGGGCGTCCCGCCGGCTGGCGAGCCCTTCCCCGCGGGTCGGAAGATGCCCCTGCTCTGGCTGCCGTGGGAGGAGGCGCTGAAGCACGTGCAGCCGAAGCTCGGCGGGCTCGAGGATCACGACGAGATCCACGGCGGCGCCACGGGGGTGCTGCTCGCGCCGGGCGACGACGGCCCGGAGACGCCGCGGCGCTACGTCGAGGCGCTGCGCGACAACCCGCTGCTCTACATCTCCACCGCGGAGACGCTGCGCATGGCGGCACAGGCCCGGGAGCGGCTCCCGCAGTTCGCCGAGCTGGTCGCCAAGTACGTCGCCGAGCCCAAGTGGAAGTTCCTGATGAAGCTGGGCTACCCCATCGATGACGCCGAGAAGGAAGACGATCGGGAGCACCTGTGGTTCGAGGTGCACGGGCTCGCCCATGGCCAGGTGGACGCGACGCTCCTGAACGAGCCCTACGGCATCGCCCGGATGAAAGAGGGCGACCGGGGCTCACATTCCTTGTCGCTGCTCACCGACTGGACCGTCTTCTGCCCGCGCGGTCGGTACTCGCCGGAGACGGTGCTCGCGCTCTTGCGCGGCCTGGCCAGGCCGGCGGGTAACGCGGGCTTGAACTGAGTCCGGCTGGCCGCGTCGACACGTGTCCGCGCGCCCGCGCCCGCGCGCCCGCGCGCGCGAGGCCACTCTCGTAGAACCGCTCCAAACCCCACTTCTGACCCGCTCTGGAGCACTTTCGCAAGAACGTGATCCACGCACGTTCGCGCGAGAGAGTGCGGGCGTGCTCCGTGCAATCGCGGCTCTCCGAACCCTCTGGAGCGCCCATGGAAAACGAATCGCCCTCGAAGCCGCCGTCGGAAGTCGCCACCCAACCGAAGCGCATGCAGCGCATTCAGGCCATCGCCTCGAAGCTCGCGCGCGGAACGTCGGCGCTGGCGAATCGAATCGGGTGGCGAAAGGTGGCCGTCGTCGGCGCGATGGGATCCATGGCTGCCGGGCTGGCGATGCATCCGCCGATCGGCACCGTCGAGCCGGGCGAGATCGGCATCCGCATCAACCGCCTCACGGGCACCACGACGGAGCTCCCCGAAGGCTGGGCGCTGAGCATCCCCGGCGTGCACCGCATCCGGCATTTTCCGCTGCGCGACCGCGTCTACCGGCCGACCCGAAGCGCGAGCGCGAGCGGCGAGGCGCCGTTCCAATCGGTCGAGGGCCTGAGCCTCGGCGTCGAGGTGACGGTGCGCTACGCCATGGACGCCGAGCGGCTGGCGGTGGTGAGCCGCGGCCTGCCCGAGGATGTCGATGGCGAGCTCATCCAGCCCTCGGTCGACGGCGTGCTGCACCGCGTGTTCGCCACCCACACCGTGCGCGAGATCTTCTCCACGCAGCGCGCGCAGATCCAGACCGAGCTCGAGACCGAGCTGAGGCCGCTGCTGGCCCAGGACGGCGTGCGGCTGCGGAGCGTGATGCTGGGCAACGTCGACCTGCCGCCGAGCTATCGCGCGGGCCTGGAGGCGCTGCTCGCCGAGGAGCTCTCGAGCGAGAAGATGCGCTACACGCTCGAGCTCAAGGACAAGCAGGTGAAGCAGACCGAGCTCGAGGCCGAGGCCGACAAAGTGCGGCGCGAGAAGGCTGCCGAGGCCGCGGGCCAGGAGGAGATCATCGCCGCCAAGGCCAAGGAGGAGGCCATGGCGCACGTGCTGCCCTTCAAGGAGAAGGAAGTGCAGCAGCGCAAGCTCGAGGCCGACGCGAGCAAGATCGCGCGCATCGAGCAGGCCGAGGCCGAGGCCGAGGCGCGGCGCATCGAGAGCCAGGGCGAGGCCGACTCGCGCAAGAAGCTCGCGGAGGCCGAGGCGTATCGCACCGAGGTCGAGGGCAAGGCGCAGGCCGAGCAGATGTCGCGCGAGGGCCGGCTGCTCTCGGAGAACCCCCTGCTCATCCAGAAGACGCTCGCCGACAAGCTCAGCGACAAGATCAGCGTGATCATTGCGCCGCCGAACACGGGCGGCTTCGTGGCGGCGAACGTGCTCGGCGCGCCGGCGCAGGCGATTGCGTCGAAGCCGAGCGTGCCCGCAGAAGCCACCGCGTCGGCAGCGTCGGAGGACCCGTGATCGCCGCGGTGATCGCGCTGGGCATCGTGGTCGGCGACGGCGCGTCGCTGCGCGCGGCTCCGAAGGACTCCGCACCCCTCTCGGCGCCGCTCGCGCCGGGCGATGCGCTCGAGCTCCGCGGTGAGCGCGCGGGGTTCCTTCAAGTTTACGACCACCGTCGCGAGCGCGGCGGCTACGTGCGGCGCGCGGCGGTTCGCGAGCTGGGCAGCGCGCCCGAGGACGCTCCGGGCTTGCTCGCGGTGGTTCGATTTCTTCGCGATACACCGGGCGAGGAATCCGTCGGGATTGGCTACGTGGCGGCGTACCTTCGCGCGGCGCCGGCGAACGCAATCGGCGCCGAAGCGTTTGATGCGCTCGGAGGTTTCGCGGAGCGGCTCGGACGCCATGCGTCGCGGCGCAGCGACAAGCCCGATGACCCCAAGCTCGCGCTGCAGCTCGATGCCGCGCAGGCGTACGGCGTGCGCTTCGCGAGCATCGAGCGCGAAGGTCGCGTGGAGCTCTGTTACGACGGCGAGGCGTATCGACGCGTGCTCGCGCAGAGCCCAACCGCCGAACAGGCGGCGCACGCCGCGCTCGGGCTGACGCGTTCGGAGTGCGTGGATCCGGATCTCACGCCGCCTGCGCGGCTCGAGCTGGATCGCTGGCGCGCGGACGTGCTCGGACGCGTGGATGCGGCCGCGCTGCCCGCGTGGCTCGCAGGGAAAGTGCACATCCGGCGCGCGGCGGTGTCGGCGGCGCTCGCGTATTCCGAAGAGCGCGGAGGTGATGCCGCGGCCGCGAAGATTGCGGGCGAGAAGGCCCTGAGCGAGCTCGCGCTCGCGAATCCGGTCGAGCTCGCCGATGACGATCAAGGCGCCTATGCCGATGCGGCCGCTCGCGTGGGAGCTTCGCGGTGGGCCTCGGAGTCGAGCGCGTCGAGAACGGGTGGCCTGGTGCTGCAGACGCATCCGGGCGAGGCAGGCGAGACGTGTCTGCGCGTGGCGCGCGCCAAGACACCCGAGCAGCCGCTCGTGGAGCGCTGCACGCACGCGCTGGTGTGGACCGCTTCGGCTCGCTCGGCGCCGCACGACTCGGCCCTCGCGGTCGCCGTGCAACCGACGGACTCCTGGCGCGAGCTGTGGATCTTTCGCGAGACCTCGCAAGGCTGGGTGGCCGACGTGCTCACGCCTGCCGCGGCAGATCCCGGCGTGGGCTACGTGGAGCTCGCGGGCTTCACGCCGGATGGCAAGCACGTGCTCACCGCGCGGGAGGCGCGCGCGGGCGGGCACAAGGAGCGCGAGTTCGCCTTGCTCGACCTCGAGACGCTCGCCGTCGAAAAGAAGGCCGACCACCCCGAGGCGATCACCGCGTTCGCGCGCTGGCAGTCGGCAGAGTGGAAGGCGACGACCGTCGCGATTCGTTAACCAAATGGTTACGGCGGATTCGTCAGCGCGGCCGGGATGAGCACCGGCGTCTGGTTGGACAGGTTGGTGTAGGCCAGCCCGGCCGCCTGCAGGAACGTCGCGTGCACATCGGGCGGGCGCAACGTGTAGCCCGAGCCGATCGCCGTCTGCGGTGCGCCGGTGTTGAGGTCGACGCCCAGCGAGCTGAAGTCCGCGTCCAGCGTGCCACCGATGAGCCCGCCCTTGATGCCGCCGCCCGCGAGCAGACACGAGCTCGCCAGGTGGTGGTCGCGGCCGCCGCGGCTGTTGATGTTCGGCGTGCGCGCGAACTCGCTGAAGGCCATGAGTTGCGTGCGCTCGATGAGCGGGTGGCCTTCGTTGAGCGGATCGTTCGTCTGGGCCAAATACAGAATCAGCCGGCCGAGCGCGTCGAAGCCCTGACGCAAGCTCGACGCGTGCGTGTTGGCCCAGTCGCTGTCGTGGTCGTCGATGCCGGTGGCGAGCTGGATGCTCACGCAGGCCGAGACGGGAAGTCCCGTCGTCGCGTCCGGCGTGATGGCGCGCGCGGCGATGAGCGCCTGGCCCTTCGCGCCCGTGATCGCATTGTAGAATTGGCTCGAGTTCGCGTTGTTGATTCCGAAGAAGGTGTAGAGCGACTGCAGCGTCGGGTCGGTGGTGTTCTGCGGGAACGAGAACTGGCCGTACAGATTGCTGCCCAGCATGTCCCTCGCGCGAATGCGGCTCTCCTTCAGTGTGGTCACCAGGCCGGTGCCGTCGAGGGTCTGCTCCCAGCAGTCGTTCTGGGCGAAGTAGGCCTCGAGCGCGGCGTCGCGCGCGACCTGGGCCTTGGCGTCCTCGGGGTTGAGCGACTTGAGGACATTGATGATGTCGTTTGCGGTATTCACCAACAAGCCCGACGCGAATGCCGGGAGATTTTCATTGTACGTTTCGACGCCCACCGACAGGTTGGGAATCGAGCCCACCTGCGGTGTGCTGCCGTTGAGCGACGCGATCCAGGTGGGCAGCGCCGAGCCCGAGGCCTGGAGGCCTCGTGGGAACTTGCCGGTGATGAAGTAGCGACGGCCCACCTCGTGGGTGAGCGTGCCCATGTTCACGCCGCGCAGGATGCAGGCGCGGCTGCACAGATCATTCAGGTTCGCGTTGATGGCCGGGTTGGTCCAGACCGTGTCGTAGAACGCCGGGCCAACCTGGATGCCGGTGTTGCCGAGCGTGAGCACGCCGTTCGTGGCCGCGGCGCCGTTGTTGATCCAGTTGAGGATGACCTTGTTGGTTGCGCCGTCGCTCGAGACGTCGGCCGTCGTGTCCATGATCTGATCGAGCGCGGGATCGATCGTGGAGCCGTCGGCTGGGAAGAGGCCGGCGCCGGTGCTGCCGAAGCCGAACTTGCGCGGGTCCAGGGCCATGAGCTGGTCCCAGCCGCCGCTGAAGTAACAGAAGATGATGATCTTGGGCGGTGTGCCCGAGTCGGCGCGGGCGCGCTTGTCGCCGAAGAGGATGTCCTGCATCAGGAAGCCAGCGGTGCCCAAACCCAGGGTCTGGAGCATGCGGCGCCGGGTGAACTTGTTAGGAATTCCCATGGCAGGTTCCCGGGCTCAGTACAGGTGGAAGTCGGGTGAGGTGAACGCGGCGATGCAGACCGCACGCCACCCCTCGACCACGGCGCTGGAGGCGCTCATCCCCGCATCCGGCGACATCTGCGCGGTGACCACGCTGTCGTAGACGGTGAGGAGCGGCTGGATGGTGGTGTCATCGCTGTCGGCGACGTAGCGGCCGAAGAACTTGAGGTACAGCCAGCGCATGTGCGCCTTCACGGCCGTGGGATTGGATTGCAAAGTATCGGTGGCGCCCACGTCCTTCATGATCACTTCGCCGCGGTGCACCGAGCTCACCATCTTGCCGCACACGTCATTCGCGATGTCTCCGGCGAACTTCATATAGAGCGTGCTGGGCGTGAGGTCCTCGTCGGTGACGAAGATGAAGTCCGGCTTGCCCATGGTCTTGAGCATCGAGGTGCTCGTCGAATAGCCCCAGGTGATCGGTCCAGCGTCCGGGTTCGGCGTGTCGGGGTTGGCGACGGAGTTCACCGTGGCCATCAACTGGTCCACGTCGAGGCGGCGCGGGCCGCGCGAGGTGGGCGGGATGTCCACGGGCGGGTGATCGGGTGGAAGGCCGCCGTCGGAGGTCGTCACCGTGACGGGGGTCGGGCCGCCGCTGGAGCCGCCCGTCGTCGACGACGACTTCTTGCACGCGGGCAAGACCGCCAGCAGGAGGACCGTCATGAGCACGCGCGCGCGCATCAGTGGATCCTCCGGTACTGCGGAAGGCTGACGATCTTCATCACCAACCGCGAGAAGTCGTAATCGGTGGCGAAGTCGGCGGCGAGGTCCTCGAGGAGCTTGGCCTCGTCGTTGTCCGCGCCCACCAGCCGCATGTCGCGGCGTATGAAGTAACTGAATACCTTTTGAACCGTGCAGTGGGCGAAGTCGTGGTTCGCGTTGTCGATGTAGGCGGCGCGAAGGTCGTCCTTGCCGGCCATGATGTTCTGGGCGATCACGTCGTTGTGGATGTCGCTATACAAGTAGGTCTTCAGCGAGCCGCCGTAGGTGTGGGGGTTGCTGTCGACCTCGCCCGCAGGCACGTCGAAGCTGTTGTCGACGACGTAGTAGCGCGTGCAGCGCGCGTCCTTCGTCTTCTGGCCGCCGTCGGGATACGGGTTGCAGGTCGGATCGTCCTCGGGGAAGCCGGCGTCGCCCTGCAGGAGTGAGAAGCCGGCCTCGCTGAACTGGCCCCAGTGCGCCGCCAAGGGCTCGAGCGTGGCGTGGCAGAGGCGGCAGTTGCACTTGCGCATCAGGTCGCTGGTGGTCGCGCTGCACGCGGGCGGGGCATCGTTCAACTGTGAAGGCGGGATGAAGTAATTGCACAAGAAGTCGATGCGGAAGCGATTGGCGCGGCCGCGGTTCGTCTGGAAGCGCAAGAGATAGCCAGGCAGGGTGAGCACGCCCGCGTGCTGGGGCGAGCGCGTGACGCGGTACCACTTCGGATCGTTGTAGCCGAGGATCGGAAGGGCGCCGACTTCGCTCGAATTCAGCGCGCCCGCATCCACCATGTGCTCGGCAGGATCGTTCTCGGTGTAGGTCACCGAGAGCGTGGTGTTCATGTCCGGGAGGTACTGTTTATAAAAAGCGAGGTGCCCATTGACGTAGCTCGTCGGCGTCTGGATGACGTCGGTGTACGGGCTTCCGCCGACGGTCGAGAGGTCGATGACCTTCATCATCTGCTCCACCATGTCGTTCTCGACGTCGGTGGTGACCGTGCCGCCAAAGCAGAAATTCGCGTGTGGCCCGCAGCCGCAATACGCCGCATTGGACGACGCCTGACTGTCGCAGGCCACCGACACGCCGCCGCCGTCGGGCGAGGTCAAGAACGGGATGTAGCCGCCGTCGCCGAGCTTGTAGTAGCCGGCGTTGAGCGTCTCCTGCGCTTCGTATGCGCAAAGCTCGGTCGTGCCGCCGTCGGTCTTCCAATACGGCTGGACCACGCGATAGCCGACCCACTGGTACGCGCCGCCGTCCGGATAGGTGTCATTCTGTGGAATCGGCCGGAACAGGCCGTCTGACGAATATCCATTGGCCGGCTGCGGCCGCGTGGGATCGCAGACGGGGAGGGTGTTGGAGTTGCTGACATCGGGCTTAATGGCCCACTCCGGGTTGGCCTGGTAGTAGGCCTTGGTGCGTCCGGTGAGCCAGCCCACGCCGCCGTCATAGTCGCTGCCCTGCATCTTCACCTGGGCAAACGTATTCGTGATCTTCACATTGCTGACGTTGGGCCAGAGCAGCGCGGAGTGGTACTTGCGCATCTGCTGACGGAACGCCTCGTGCGATGCATCGGGCGCGGCCTGCTCGGGGTTCCAGTGTGAGGTCCACTGGCCGGCGAGCGCGAGCGGATCCGTGCCCGAGGTGACCTGGGCGTACTCGCTCATCGTCGGCGGCGTGCCGCGCAGATCCAGCGAGAGCCGGCGAAGCAATTGATAATTATCAACCACCTGCGGCGTGGTACAGCTCGCGCCGTCGGCGAGCGCGTCGCGCTGATTGAGCAAGGCAGCGAGGCCGGCGAGGGCGAGCGCGGCAGCGAGCAGGACGCGTCTGGTCATTGCAGCTCTCCCGACTGAACCCAGCGGATCACCACGCCATACTGGCTCGGCTGAAGCGGACCGTTCCCTACGGGCGGCGCAGGCGGCATCAGCCCGCCCTGGCCTTGAACGCGGCTGATGATGTCCGGCGCGAGCCCGCGCGTGCCGGTGTAGTCGTCGAAGGGCAGCTTGGGCGCGTCGTTGGGCGTGCCCGGGAGCTGCGAGACGTGGCAGGTGTAGCAATTCGCGGCGAGGAACGGCTTCACGTCATTCGTGTAGGTCACCGACGTGCCCACGTGGAATTGAAGCAGGGACTTGCCTGCGCCCACCCAGACATCTCCGAAGCCATCGATCGCCAGCGGGTGCACGCCCGCAGGCAGGGCGCCGAGGTTGAGCATCGTGCCATCGCCCTTGAGGAGGAGCAGCGCCGTCGAGGTTGTGAAGTACAAGCCGTTGAGTGGGTCGTAGCCCACGCCGGAGATGTCCTGCCCGGCGAGGTAGTGGTCGTACGGGCCTGTCGAGGTGCGCTCGTAGAGCCCATCCGAGGTCGCGAGGAACGCCGTGTCGGCGTTGGTCCCGCGCGTCATCGCGTGTACGAGCGTGAAGTCGTGATCGAGCGCGTCGGCAACTTTGGAGTCGGTGTGCAAATCATAAACTTTGCCGCCGAAGGCGAGGAGGGCGAGCGTCTGATCGAGCTGAAGCACGGCGCTCGGCGCGCTTGTCTCGCCGCCTATCGAATAGGTGTCGCTCGAGAGCCTTCCAATTCGCGTGGCGCCGCCCGGGATGCCGGTCCAGATGACCTCGCTGTCGCCGGTGCCCACGTCGTCGAGGCCGCTCGCGGTCTGCGGCGAGCTCAGCGGGAGTCCGGCGGACTCGAAGTAGTCGGTGAAGTCGACGAGCAAGCCTTGCCGCGCGAGCGCGAGCACGCCCGTGGTCGGCGTGGGATCGCTGGGATTCGGCGGTGCCGGCTGGCGCGGCACGAGCGCGCTGACGCTCAGCGCCGAAGTGCCGCTCGCATCGACGTACGCCATGCTCACCGGATCGTCGGTGCCCACCACGCGAAACGGGCCCTGGTCGGTCTCGGCGACCACGTACTCCGCACCCGCGGCCACGAGCTGCACGTCGCCGGCCAGGTCGTGTTCGATGGGGGCGCCGGCGTCGGGCGCGGCAATGGGCGTGGTGCCGATCTCGTTCACGCTGAAGGGCTGCTCCGTGCCGCCGCCCGTGCTGCCGCTGGCGGACGGGTAGTACGCACCGCACCCGGTGGCGAGGAGCCAAGCCAGCGTGAACACGCCGCGCCGCATCAATCCCTCCTGCGAGATCCGCTCCAACCCCATTCTGGACCGCAAGTTGCGGGCGCCTCAAGGACCCGCGCCCTTCCAAAAGAAATCGACGGTTGCGCGAGGAAGTTGCTCAGGTTCCCCTGGGCGCTGGGGCGGCGTCGGCTGGGAGCCTCGCCAAGACGCGGTCGATGAAGACGCGCCGGCGTCTTCATGAGGAGAAGATGTTTGCGCGACGAAATCGGATGTTCGGTCAGCGCCGTGCCGCACGGCGCCTCGGCCGTCGAGCTTCACGCGCCGGCTCGAGCAAGGGGCAGCGCCAGCAGCAGAGGGTCGGTTCTACTCGAGCTCGCTCGCCAGCGTGCTCAGGTCCTTCGCGTGCATCGTGGAGACGAGGTGGTGCCGCGCGGGATCGGCGGGCTCGAAGTACGAGCGGCCGATGGCCACCACGCCGCGCTGCGGAATCCAGAAGTCGCCGAGCTTCGTCTGTTCGGCCAGCGGCGCGGGCGCGCCGAAGTCGCGGCCGGCGAGCGATGCCGTCGAGCTCTCCACGATCCACGTGTGCATGGGGTTGGCGATGAACCACTGGCCATTGGGCGCCTTGCCGATGAGCCCGAGCTGGCCCGCGTGGAGCATGGGCCCGGCCATCTTTCCCATCAGCCCGAGGAGGGTCGGGTTGCGCCAGAGCGTCTGCGGCATCAGGCGCGACATGGCATTGAGCACGCGGGTGACACCCGTCTCGCCGAGCGTGAGCTCCCAGGTGAGCTTCGCGGCGGGCACGCGGACGCGGAAGCGGCTCGCGCCCTCCCAGGTGACGTCGACGTCGGTGGTGAACGAGCGCGTGAGCGCGCTTCCGAAATACCGCGCGCACGACTCCTTCGGCGGCCGGTTGGCCCAGATGGTCCACGCGCCCTGCGGATCGCGGTACCACACGCTGGTGTAGCCCTCGCCGATCGAGGTGGCGCCGAAGCGGCGCAGCGCGAGCACGTCGCCATTCTGAAAGGGCAGGCCCATCACGCCCCAGCCGGAGAAGCGCTCGTCGTTGCCTGCCGGGAGCGCAGAGCGGAGCTCGGCGAGCGCCATGAGCTCGCGTGGATCGCGCTTCAGGTCCACTTCGGGAGTGCCGCGAACGAGGACGTCTTGGGCCATGGGCAAACCCTCCGCGTCAACGATCGACACGGAGCCCGAAGGCGACAATCGTTCTATAACCGAACAGTTAATTCTTCCGCGGCAAGACGATGCTGCGCACGAGCGCCTCGAAGATCTTTCGATCCCGGACAGCGTTCTCCGGCGAGCCATCGAGGCGAATGATCAAGTCGCGGCCGTCGCCGAGGCCGATGGCCGCTGCCCAGCCGCCGCCCGTGCGCGTCCAGCCTGCGGCGCGGTCGTAGGTGGAGACGGGGATGACGTCGTCGCTGCGGGTGAAGGTGCCGTCGAGGTTCGACACCTCGTCGGCGATGGGCGTGCCGGGCGGCGGCGAGGCGAGCAGCAGCGTGCCGGCGATGTGGCCGTCGACGAGGATGCCGGCCTTCACGCCGCTCTGATCGACCATTCCCCGGGCGCGCGCGGCGTTGGCGAACTTGGGATCGTCGAGCCCGAAGAGCCGCGCCTCGGGCGGGCCTTGCACGGCCAGCCCGGTGGCGTCGCTCCAGCGATTTCCGGGCAAGCCTGCAACCTCGATGGCCTCGTTGACGGGATCGCGCACCTGCACGGCGATGACGCCGCCGACGGTGGCGAGCAGGCTCATCACCAAGGCGATGCGTTGGACGCGATGCTCCTCGCTGATGACGATGGCGAACAGCGACAGCACGGTCACGCCGTGCAGCCCGGCGAGCACGGTGCCATACGAATTGGGTGCGGCCGCGTACGCGCCCGCGGCGCTTGCCATCTCGAGCAGCGCGATCACGCCCGAGGCGATGCGGCCCCAGCTCGTGGAGCGCAGACAGGCCGCGCCTGCGAGCAACGGCACCGCCGTCGCGAGCGCGCCGAAGGGGCCGCTGGTCCTTCCCGTGAGCAGCAGCAGCCCGTTGGCGATGGCGACGGCGAAGAGGATCACCGCGGCGTTGCCGGCGCGCGTGCCCTCGTGTGCGCTCTCGCCCAGCGGCACATTCGTGACGTGCTCGATGCCGCGCTGGATGACCATCGAGTCTTCGCGCTCTTCACCGGCGAGCTCGTACCAACCCTGGCGCCGCGCCTTGGTGGACTCGCGCACGTCGTCATCGGGCTCGACGAGCGGCGGGCGCGCGGGCTCGTTCTGTGAGCGGCTCCACGAGCGGCGCGGAGGGCTCGGCGGTTCGGTCGACTCGAAGTCGACAGGCGGCGGGGGCTTCTCGCGCGCGAGCGGCGAGCCGGCGTCGACGTTGGTCGAGTCGCCCTCGTCGTCATCACCCGCAGCAGGCCGCGTCACGCAGTACGCGCACGTGGCGCCCTGGAGCGGGCGGCCGCAGAGCTGACAATTTCGCCCCGGCATCTCGAAGAGGATAGCGCCCAGCGGCACCTCGCCGCGCTCCCCCACGCGGGAGTCAGCGCAGCAGGAGCGCCGCTGTTGGCGCTGCGCAGGGGACTGCGTTCACCTTGACCCGCAGATGAGCTCCACAGGCTCCTCGCCCACAATTTCGACGTGCGCCTCGAGGGAATTCGCCGACCGGCGGAAGACGACTTCGCCCCAACGCGGTGCCGTGAAGCGGTACGTGTCGGGGTGCGACCGCGTGAGGACACCGTCAGGCTCCGCAGGGTTCAACGTCGCCGCCAGGGCATCAATCAGCAACGCGGAAGCCCAGACGCGCACGGTAAAGGCGTGAGGTTGTCCGGAGGGGCTGGACCGATCGCGGAGTGTCTCGGCGGCGTCTACGAGAACCGCGGCGTCCTCGCACCTGGTCTGACGCGGTACGACCTGGTCGCTTATCCAGGGTGTCATGTTTGCGTCGAATCGGAGCACGCGGCGGACCATTGGCGTGCCTCGGAGGTAGATAGGACGATGCTGGTTGCTCGGGTAGGCACCGACGCGACGGACTTGGTCAGCATCGGCGCCCATGCCATGGGCCCCAATTCCTGCTGGGGCCGCGGAGAGCGAAGCGAAGGCGTCGGATGTCCGTGGTAGCGATGTGCCACCTCGTGATCATTTCGCTCGTGGCCTCGTGTCTTTCCTGATGCCCGCGGCCAGCGAGCTGTCGCACCATCAAGCGCGGCCCCACCACGCGTGCGAACGAACCCACAGTTACGCTCCGAAGAAGGGCTTCTTCAGTCATGCATCCACGGGAGCGGAGCTCAAGAACGCGTTCGTGAGCCACGCACCGTCGGGTGCAAGAACGAAGAACGCATTCTTGAGCCACGTATCGTCGAGTGCAGAGTCTAAGAAGCGTTTCTTGAGTCACGTACCTTCGGGTGCGGAGGCCAAAGAAGCGTTTCTTGAGACATGTACCGTCAAGCGCAGAGTCCAAGAAGCATTTCTTGAGTCACGCACCGGCGGGTGCGGAGGCCAAGAAGTGCTTCTTTAAGCACGCACCTCGCGGTGCAGAGCTCAAGAAGCCCCTCTTGAAGCACGCTCCCTCGAGTGCAGAGCTCAAGAGGTCGTTCGTGGCGCACGCACCACGAACGGCGAGCCCGAAGAAGCGGTTCTTGAAGCTCGGAGCCTCGTCCGTCGAGCGGAGCGGGTCAATACATCGCTGACACTTGCAGTCGGAATCGCTGTCAGGCGTGT
>JAFEBB010000062.1 GCA_018266075.1 Deltaproteobacteria bacterium
CTCCGGCGGACCCTCGGTTGAAGATTTCGCCGCCAAAATCTCCTCCGGCGGACCCCCGGTTGAAGATTTCGCCGCCAAAATCTCCTTCCGGCGAAACTTTCCTTCCGAAGGATCTCGGAAGGGGATTTGGAGCGGAGATCGGGCCAGGACCCGAGAGAAGTTGCGAAGTTGTTGACCAACATCGACGTCGGAACTTCAGGCAGTTGCGCCGGGTGATCTGTCAAGGACCATGTCGAACGTAAAGACACGCAACTTCCTCGAAGCGTCAGCGACAACGAATGCACGCTCTCGCCCCGAGGACCCGCCATGAAGGTCTACGCCTCCCTGAACATCAACCCAGCCGCCGAGCCGACCCTGAGCCAGGGCAGCAAGGGCGGCGCGGTCACCGAGCTTCAGGAGGCACTGGTCAACGCGGGCTACAACCCGAACGGCGTGGACGGCTCGTTCGGCCCGGGCACGCACGCGGCGGTCGTCGCCTTCCAGCGCGCGCACGGCCTCACCGCCGACGGCGTCGTGGGCCCCAACACCTGGCGCGCGCTCGCGGCGGCCAACAACGGCGCGTCGGCTCCGGCGCCCGCTCCGGTTGCGTCGTCGAGCGGCGAGCCCCTGCTCCGCGAGGGCGCGTCCGGCGCGGCGGTGACCAAGCTCCAGCAAGAATTGACGGCGGACGGCTTCTCCACCGGCGGCGTCGACGGCTCGTTCGGCGCGAAGACCCTTTCCGCGGTCGAGGCCTTCCAGCGCGCGCACGGCCTCTCCGCCGACGGCGTGGTGGGCGCGCAGACCTGGGGCGCCCTCGACGGCGCCCACGGCTCGGCTCCCGCTCCGACCCCGACCAACACGAGCTCGGGCGGCGAGCCCACGCTGCACTCCGGCTCGAGCGGCGCGGCGGTCTCGACCATGCAGCAGCTGCTCACCAACGCGGGCTACTCCACCGGCGGCGTGGACGGCTCGTTTGGCCAGAAGACGCTCGCCGCGCTCCTCAGCTTCCAGCACGCGCACGGCCTCTCCGCCGACGGCGTCTGCGGCCCGAACACCTGGGCGGCGCTCAAGGGCGCGCACAGCTCGACGGGCACCACGCCCTCGCCCGCCCCGAGCGGCGGCAGCCACGCGACGATCCAGCAAGGCGCCAAGGGCAGCGAGGTCACCGAGCTTCAGCAGCTTCTGAACAAGTACGGCTTCTCCTGCTCAGTCGACGGCAACTTCGGCCCCGGCACCGCGGCGGAAGTCCGCGCGTACCAGAGCTCGCGCGGCCTCGGCGCAGACGGCGTGGTCGGCCCCGCCACCTGGAGCGCGCTCCTCTCCGGCGCGGGCGCGGTGCAGGGCCCGAGCAACCCCGGCGCGAGCGGCGACCTGCGGCAGCGCATCCTCGCGGTGGCCGAAGGCGAGATCGGCACCCTGGAGTACGGCGACACCAACAACGGCCCCTGCGCCAAGTACCCCGGCTACTTCGGCCGCGGCCCCGAGAGCTGGTGCGCCGACTTCGCGAGCTGGGTGCTCACCCACGCCGGCTACCCGTACAACGACGCGTGGTGCCCGGGCATCGTGTCCAACGCCAAGTCGAACGGCACCTGGACCCACTCCCCGCAGCCCGGCGACCTGGTGCTCTTCGACTGGAACGGCGACGGCGTGGCCGACCACGTGGGCATCGTGAAGAGCGTCAACGGCGACGGCAGCATCCAGACCATCGAGGGCAACTCGGACAAGCCCGGCACGAGCCAGTCGGGCGTCTGGGAGCACACCCGGTACCCCAGCACCATCATGGGCTACGTGAACGTCTGAGGGGCACGAAGCTGGACGTTCGATCGCGGGCCGTGGGTCGTGGGTCGTTCGGCCGACTGCGGCGCGGTGATCTAGAGTGCGGCCACCATGGCCGACACCACCACCGCGTTCACCGGAGACGTCCCCGAGAACTACGACCGCTTCATGGGCTCGATGTTCTTCGAGCCCTACGCGCGCGATGTCGCGCTCCGCGTGACCGCCACGAACCCGCGCGAGGTGCTGGAGCTCGCGTGCGGCACGGGCATCGTCACGGCAGCGCTGCGCGAAGCGCTCCCGGTGACCACCACCATCACCGCCACCGACTTGAACCCGGCGATGATCGCCTGCGCCCGAAGCAAGCGCACCATGCCCAGCGAGCTCCGCTGGCGCCAGGCCGACGCCCAGCAGCTCCCGTTCGAGGACGAGAGCTTCGACGTGGTCGTCTGCCAGTTCGGGTTCATGTTCCTGCCCGACAAGGCCCGCGGCCTGCGCGAGGCCTGCCGCGTGCTCCGGCGCGGCGGGCGACTGCTCTTCAGCACCTGGGACTCGCTTCAGGAGAACCCGCTCTGCGCCGAGGCGCACGGCTATTTGATCTCGCGTTTCCCTGACAACCCGCCGCAGTTCATGCTCACCCCCTTCGGCTGGTTCGACGTCGACGCCATCACCGAGCTGGTGCGCGGCGCCGGCTTCTCGCTCGTGCGCTCGGAGACGCTGCAGCTGCGCGCACGCACCCCGGCCGCGGATCAGGCGGCGAGGGGGATGCTCGTGGGCTCGCCCGCAGCCGCACAGATCGTCGAGCGCGGCGTGCAGCCGGAAGAGCTGGTGCAGGGGTTCGCCAGCCGGCTTCGCAACCGCCACGGCGAGGGCGCCATCGACGTGCCCATGCAGGCCATCGTCTTCGACGCGGTCCGGACCTAGTGCCCAAGCGCTCGGACTTCGCGTACGCCGCGCGCTACTGCGAGGAGAACGTCTGGAAGCTGCTCGAGCACCCGTCGCAGCCGGGCGAGGCGCGCTCTGCGGTCTTCATCACCAACGAGGACCGCGCGTGTCTGCTGTTTCGCCAGCGCGCCTCCGAGGTGCCCGATGAGCCCGTGGTCTGGGACTACCACGTGGTGCTGCTCGTGGAAGGCGCGCGGGCGCAGATCTGGGACCTCGACACCACGCTCGAGTTTCCCTGCGACGCCGAGCGCTGGCTCTCCGAGACCTTTCCCGTCGCGGGCGCGATCGACGAGTCGCTCGAGCCGCGCTTCCGCGTGGTGCCCGAGGCGCTCTTTCGGGCGCGCTTCGCATCGGATCGCTCGCACATGCGTGACGCGCACGGGAACTGGTCCGCGCTGCCGCCGCCGTGGCCGCCGATTCGAACGCCCGACGCGACCATGACGCTCATGCAGTTCGTGGATCTGGCGACGCCGGGGCTCGGCGAGGTGCTCGACCTGCCCTCGCTCAGGGCCCGCATCCGTCGGACGTGAAGTCTCCCGAGAGCGGCAGCTCCCACTGCGTGACGGGATCGCCGAGGGTCACGTCGATGGAGCTGTCGAGGTGGCCGCCGTCGATGTCGCGCACGGTGATGTAGCCGGAGATGGCGAGGAGCGTGGCGCTGTTTCCCGTCGCGCGGTCGAACTCGATGAGCTGGGTGTACGCCTGCACCTGGTTCCCGTGGGTGAAGCCGATGAGGTAGCTGCCCGGCTGCACCGCGCTGCCGTCGAAGTTGCGGACGAAGCCGGTGAGCACGTGCGCCACCGCGGGCGGCGGGCCGAGCGAGCCGCCGTCGAGCGTGGCGGGGAAGCACTGCGACGCGTCGCTCACCTGGAAGGCCACGTAGTCGGCCGGGCCGCCGTCGGATGCGACCTGAAGGATGGTCTGCGCGCTCACCACCGGAAACGCGTCGGCGCCGGTAAGTGTCCCTCGCGCCGTCGAGTACGTGACCGGCGGCGGCGGCGGGCCCGCGTCGTAGCCGGCGTCGATGGCCGGCGGATCGCCCGCGTCCGTGCCGCCGTCGGTCGCGGCCGGCGGATCGCCCGAGCAGCCCGCAAGCGCGAGCGCGACCCAAAGCCCCGCAAGCTTGATGGCCATCCGCCCTCCCCGCCCGTCCGCGGCAAATCTAGGGCGCGACCGCTCGCCTGCCAGCCTGCCCGTCGGCGACCGGACAGCGCGTGCGCACCTTTGCGCACCTGCCGTCGAATTCGCGTTTTCCGGTGCGGTAGGCTCCGAAGCTCGGGCCGGAGGTGCACATGCGTCGCGCGCTGCTGTCGATGGGGATGCTGGGCTTGGTCGCGGGTTGCCAGCCGCACGAGCTGGATCCGGTGCGGCCGGCGGCGGCGGTGATCGTCAACGTTCCGCCCACGAAACCCCAGCTGGCGCCCGAGGTGCTGCTGGTGGTCGACCGCTCGGGTTCGATGGAGAACGCGGCGTCAGGCACGCAGACGAACAGCTGCGGGACAGCAGCCTCGTGCAAGTGGGACGACTTGCTCGCCGACATGGTCCAGGGCACGAGCGCGGGCCCCGGCTTCCTCGACAAGCTCCAGACGCTCTCGGCGCAGAACGGCTCGTCGCAAGATCCCGTGCAGGTGGGCCTGGTGACGTTCGGCGACGGCGACTCGAGCTCCGCGGACAGCGCCTGCAAGCCGGGCATCATTCAGGTGCCCGTCGCCGGCAACACCGTCGACGCGGTGAAGACGGCGCTCCAGGCGATCTCTCCGGGTGGTGCCACGCCCACCGCCTCGACGCTCCAAGTGGCGGCCGGCGCCTTCAACAACGACGGCTTCACGCGCGAACGCTATGTGGTCCTGGTGACCGACGGCCTGCCCAACTGCAACGCCAACATCCCGCTCACCGTGGCGACGTGCGGCGGCGATCTCTGCACCGAGGGCTGCTTCGGCACCGGCGGCGTGCCGTCCGATTCGCGCGACTGCCTCGACCAGGACAACTCCGTCGCGGCGGTGCAGAGCCTCGCGTCGGCGGGCGTGAAGACCTTCGTCATCGGCTTTGGCTCCGACACCAACACCGGCGCGGCGACTGGCGTCCTGAACGCGATGGCCAACGCGGGCGGCGAAGCGCAGTCGGCGCCGGCGACGACCGCGTACTACCAGGCGTCGTCGCAGGCCGATCTGCAGACCGCGCTGAACAAGATCATCGACGCCATCGACGCGTGCACGGTCCCGCTGCCGACGTCGCCCATGCAGCTCGACGCCGTGGAGGTCGACGTGACCTTCTGCAGCGGTCAGAGCCAGATCCTCACCCCGGCGCAGTGGCAGCTGAGCGACTCGACGACGCTGAAGATCAAAGACCCGCAGATCTGCTCGCAGCTCCGGAACGCGGCCCCGGGCTGCGACGCGAGCGTGAAGGTCGACTTCGCGAAGCTCTGAGGCGCGCTACTTCCGCTTCGTCGGCGCCTGCGGCCGCTGGGCGATCACCACCTCGGCAGCGCGGCGGCCATCCTTGCCGACGTTGCAGTTCAGCTTGCCCTCGCTGGGCCCGAGCGCCCAGCTGGCGAAGAACGTGTTGCCCTCGGGCGAGCGGTCGATGCGGCCCGCCGGCCCCCACTGCTCCTCGAGGTGCCGCAGGATGCGGTCGCAGCTGTCGAGGCTTCCCTGGCCCGGCGCCTGGCGGAAGATCACCGCGCGCAGCTTCTGGTCGCCATCGAAGAAGAAGCCGCCCTTGAACGGCGCCACCATCTGGATGGGCAGCGCGTCGCTCAGCGCCATCTTCTCGCGCCACTTGTCGTACGCGTCGCGTGAGGTGGGCGTGCGCACGATGCGCGTCTCCTGGGCCAGGACCTCGTCCTCGGTCTGGCCCCAGCGCCAGTTCTCGTAGCCCTCGAGGCTGACGCGGCTGGCAGCGAACGCCGAGCCGCCCACCGAGAGCACCGCCACCAACGCAAGAACGAGCTTCCGCATGGCACCCGCCTCCGAGCGAATCGCGGTCATTCTCCCGCAACTTGGCCACTCCGCGCGACTGTGGCTGGCCGCTGAAGGAATTTCAGACCGGCCCCAGCCGGGCGTTCAAGAACGCGTGCATCCCCTTGAGCGTGCCCATGGGGATCTCGTGGCCGCCGTCGTGCTGCACGAAGTCGAGCGACGCGCCCGACGCCTGGAGCACCTCGCGCAGCCGCACCGCGCCACCAAAGGGCAGAATCGGGTCGGCGGTGCCGTGGCTCTGGAACGCGTGCAGCGCCGCGCCCACCTTCGACGACGCCTCGCGCCACCGCGGCTCCGAAACCAGCGCGCCCGAGAGGATGCACAAGCCCGCGAACGGCTTCTCCGCGTGCAGCGCGACCTCCGTCGTCAACATCGCGCCTTGCGAGAACCCGCCGATGACCAGCTTCTCGCGCGAGATGCCGGGCAGCTTCTCGATGGCAGCGATGGCGTCGGTGAGCGCGCGCGCGGCCTCGGGCATGCCGGCCGGCGTCTCGCGGAACAGGTCGCCCACGCGGCCGCTCATCACCGAGAGCTGCAGCCGCATGATGTCGATGTCCCACCACGCGCGACCGGGGATTCCCATGGCGCGCAGATCCTTCGGCGCCTCGGGGAAGAACCAGCGGCGCTTGAGGTCCGGGTCGAGCACCTCGGCGAGTGGAACGAGATCGTCGCCGGGCGCGCCGTAGCCGTGGCAGAGCAGCACCGCGCCGGCCTGGCCCGAGCCGAGCGTGCGCACCGTGAGCGATCCGAGCTGCAGCTTTTCCATGGGCTAGCCCGTGATGATGGTGCCGCCGTCCACGACGAGCACCTGGCCGGTGACGTAGCTCGCCGCGTCGCTCGCCAGGTACACGGCGGCGCCGGCGATCTCGTCGGGCTGCGCGTGCCGGCCGAGCGAGGTGCGCTCCACGATGTGCTTCTTGAACTCGTCGTTCTGGACGATGGCGGCGGCGAACTTCGTCTCCACCAGGCCCGGCGCGATCGCGTTGACGCGAATGTTCGAGGCGCCCAGCTCCTGCGAGAGCGACATGGTCATCGAGATCACCGCGGCCTTGGTCATGCCGTACACGCCCTGGAACGGCGCGGCGCGCAGCCCGGCGATGCTGGCCACGTTGATGATCGAGCCCGGGGCGTTGCGCGCTTGCAGGTGCCGCGCGACCTCCCGCGTGGCGACGAAGTAGCCCTTGGCGTTCACCTCGAACGTCTTGTCCCAGGCCGAATCCTCGATGTCGAGCATGGGCCCGAAGTAGGGATTCGTCGCGGCGTTGTTCACGAGCACGTCGATCTTGCCGAACTTGGCCACGGCCTGCTGCACCAGGTTCTTCAGCTCCTCGGGCTTGCCCGCGTGCGTGGCCACCGCGAGCGCCTTGCCTCCAGCCGCTTCGATCTTCGCGGCGACGGCGTGGAGCGCGTCCGGCTTGCGCGCGGCCAGCACCACGGCGGCGCCCGCTTCCGCCATGCGCACCGCGATCGCCTCGCCGATGCCGCGGCTCGCGCCGGTGACAATGGCGACCTTGTCTTTGAGGGAGAAGAGCTGGCTCATGGGCGCGCACCTTACCTCGGTGCGCGAGCGCGCGTCAGGGCTTCGGTGCGAGCGGCGACTCGGCGAGCGCCTTCCGCACCAGGAGCTGCCGCGTTCACCACGTGGCGTCCGTCACGGCGAGCGCGCCGAAGGTTTCTTATGATGCGGGCATGAACACGCTCGTCGAGACCCTGGAGACACAGCACCGCGCGCTGGAGCGCCTGGTCGCGGAGGTCTTCGCGGCGCTGAAGGCGGGCGACGCGGCGGCCATCCCCGAGCCGCTCGGAAAGCTCGACCGCCTGCTCACGCAGCACTTCAACCTCGAGCAGGCGCAGTTCTACCCCACGCTCAACGAGCTGGCCGCGACGGACCCGGCGATATCCACGGTGGCCCAGGCGTTCGCCACGAACATGCAGACCATCGCCGGCGGCCTGCTCGGCTTCTTCAAGCGCCACCGTGGGCCGATCGATCTCGCCACCTTCGCGCCTGACTGGAAGAAGACGGTGGAGATCCTCTCGCGTCGCCTTGTCGACGAGGAGAAGACGCTGCACCCGCTCTTCGATCGCCTCACCGCGGCCGAAGCCAAGGCACACTGAGCCCTCCCGCTGGTAGATTGTCGCCCCCGGGAGGCTCCATGGACTTCTCCATCCCCGAGCGCGTGGCCGCGCTCCTGCCGCCGATTCGCGAGTTCGTGAAGCACGAGCTCATCCCTCTCGAGCGCGGGTTCGCCGAGCGCGGCTGGAACGCGTCGCTGCCCAAGATCACCGCCGTGCGCGAGAAGGTGAAGAAGCAGGGTTGGTTCGCGCCGCACGTCTCGAAGGACCACGGCGGGCTGGGGCTCTCGCTGCTCGAGTTCGCGTTCCTCTCCGAGGCGCTCGGCCAGACGCCGCTCGGCCACTACGCCTTCAACTGCAACGCGCCCGACATCGGCAACATGGAGCTGCTCGAGAAGTTCGGCAGCGAGGCGCAGAAGAAGAAGTGGCTGGAGCCGCTCTGGCGCGGCGAGCACCGCAGCTGCTTCAGCATGACCGAGCCCGATCACCCCGGCTCGAACCCCGCGTGGATGGGCACGATCGCCAGGAAGGACGGCGACCACTACGTCATCAACGGGCGCAAGTGGTTCACGAGCAGCGCCGACGGCGCAGCGTTCGCCATCGTCATGGCCGTGACCGACCCGGAGAACGAGAACCCCTACGCGCGCGCGAGCCAGATCATCGTGCCCACGGACACCAAGGGCTTCCGGATCGTTCGTAACATTTCTGTTATGGGGGAAGCGGGCGAGGGCTATCCCAGCCACGCGGAGATTGCGTATGAGGATTGCCGGGTGCCGCGCGCGAACCTCCTCGGCGAAGAGGGCGCGGGCTTCGTGCTCGCGCAGGAGCGGCTCGGGCCGGGCCGCATCCACCACTGCATGCGCTGGATTGGCATCTGCGAGCGCGCCTTCGAGCTCATGTGCCAGCGCGCGGTGGAGCGGGAGCTCTCGCCGGGCAAGCCGCTGGGAACGCGCGGCCCGGTGCAGACCTGGATCGCCGAGAGCCGCGCCGAGATCGACGCCTCGCGCCTGATGGTGCTTCAGGCCGCGTGGAAGATGGACCGCGACGGCCCGCACGCCGCGCGCGACGAGATCTCCACCATCAAGTTCTTCGTGGCCAACGTGCTGCAGCGCGTGCTCGACCGCGCGGTGCAGGCCCACGGCGCGCTCGGCCTGACCGACGACCTGCCGCTCGCGTACTGGTACCGCCACGAGCGCGCCGCGCGCATCTACGACGGCCCCGACGAGGTGCACCAAAGCTCACTCGCGCGCCGCATCCTGCGCGAGCGCGGCCTCGACACGCGCAAGGGCGGTGACAAGTGAGCGCCCTCGATTCGGCACGGGCCGTCCGCTCGGGCGAGGAGCTGGATACGGAGAAGCTGCGCACGATCTTCGCGCAGAAGCTCCCCAAGCTCACCGGCGAGCTCACCGTGCAGCAGTTCCCGAAAGGGCACTCGAACTTAACCTATTTGTTAACGGTGGGAGACCAGGAGTTCGTGCTGCGCCGGCCGCCCAAGGGCGCCAAGCAGATCAAGGCCGGCCACGACATGAACCGCGAGTACACCGTGCTCACCCGTCTCCGGCGCGTGTACCCCAAGGTTCCCAAGGCGCTGTTCTACGTGGACGAGAACGAGAGCCCGTTCGACGTGGGCTTCTACGTGATGGAGCGCGTGCCCGGCGTGATCCTCCGCAACAAGCCGCCCGAGGGCTACGACCTGAACCCGGCGCTGATGCAGAAGCTCTCGGAGACGTTCGTGGACAACCTCGTGGCGCTGCACGCCATCAACCCCGCCAGCGCGCGGCTCGACGACTTCGGCAAGCCGGAGGGCTACGTGACCCGGCAGGTCGAGGGTTGGATCGAGCGCTACAACAAGGCCAAGACCGACGACGTCCCCGACATGGACACCCTCGCGGCCTGGATGCGCGCGCACCTGCCGCCGCAGCAGGCAGGCACGATAATCCATAATGATTATAAGTATGACAACCTGGTGCTCGACCCCGCGGACCTGACGAACATCCGCGCGGTGCTCGACTGGGAGATGGCCACGCTCGGGGATCCGCTCGCGGATCTGGGCACCGCCCTCGCCTACTGGTTCGAGCCCAGCGAGGCGGAAGTGGTCGGCTCGCTCGGATTGGGCCTGACCACCCTGCCCGGCAATCTGTCGCGCGAAGAGATCGTGCAACGCTATGCCGCCAAGAGCGGGCGCGATGTATCGAATATTCTATTTTATTATGTCGCCGCGCTCCACAAGGTCGCGGTGATCGCCCAGCAGATCTACTTCCGCTACAAGCAGGGGCTCACCCAGGACGAGCGCTTCGCGGGGATGCTCTTCGCCGTGCAGATGCTGTCGCAGGCCGGCGTGCGGGCCACGGAGCTCGGCCGCATCGGCAAGCTGCTGGGCTAGATGCCGGTGATCAGCTCGGGCGGCAGGTGACCCACGCCGTTGAAGCGCTTGAGCGTGAAGCGGTTGATCTCCTTCGAGCCGAAGCGCAGCTCGGTGATCGACGCGTTGTCCACCTGGAGCCCGAGCTCCACCGCGGCCACGTCGTCGAGGCCGAGCGCCTGGGCGACCGCGGCGCCAATGAAGCCGCCGGAGGTGAAGGCGATGGCAACGTCGGTGCCCGTGAGGTGCTTGCACAGCAGCTGCAGCCCGCGCCCCACGCGCGCGCGGAACGCGCTGAAGTCCTCGCTCACCGGCGCCTGGATCCGGCCGAGCGCCCAGCCGCGCACCACCGAGGCCACCATGCGCGCCGGCGACGCGCGATCCGGATTGGCGAGGAGCGCGGTGGTCTCGGGATCGGCGGCGCTCGGATTGGCGAGCACATGCGCGACGACCTCGTGGCCCGCGTGCTCGGCGAGCTCCGCCAAGCTCCGCAGCGCGCCGCTCTCGCCCATGGCGAACTGCGCGGTGCGCACCTGGCGGATCAGCGGCCCCGCGTAGGTGCGCGAGAAGTCGACGCCCGCGTGCATCAGCGCCTCGCCCACGCGCGAGGCCTGCTTGCCGCCGATCTCGGAGAGGCCGTCGTAGCCGCCGGCCGTCGTGGGATCGCGACCTTGACCGTGGCGAATCAGCAGGAGCGCAGGCATGGCGACATCATAGGCGGGATCGCCACAGCGCTCCCGCGCTGACGCCGTGTAACAGAATTGTTTCTAAACCTAGAACGCGTAGCCGACCATCAAGCGTCCGCCGAGCAGCGTCTCGGTGGCGCCAGTGGCCTTGTAGACGCTGTTGGAGTCGAGGCTGAAGCCGGTGTGCGAGAGCTCGAAGAGGAGCTGCACGTCCACCTTGGGGATCACCTCGTAGCCGCCGCCGAGCTCCACCTCGAAGGCGCTCGCGCCGCCGCTGGGGAAGTAGCCCGCGCCGATGAGATCCGCCTTGGCCAGCACGACCTCGTAGTCGGCCTGGGCCAGGATGTGGAGCTTCTCCACCGGCGAGAGATCGGCCGCCACCCCGAAGCGCGGGCCGCCGGTGACGATCTTGGGCAGGCCCTGGAACGCCGTGCCGTCCGACGCCGGATCCACCCGGAAGCCGGCGCGCCGGTAGCCCACGAACGGAATCACGCCGTACGCGCCGCCGCCGAGGTCGATGCGGTAGCGCAGATCCGCCGCGAAGACCGACGCGCGCGTGGGATGCGTCACGCCGCCGGTCACCGCGGACTTGAGGCCGACGGCGATTCGGTAGTCGAGGTCGAGGCCCAGGCCGCGAACGGGGCTGTCCTGCCCGCCGAGCGGATACGAGACGAGCTGCAGCCGCGGCGAGTAGATCGCCGGCGCCGCGTACTCCGAGAGGTTCCCCGAGGTGAGGTTGCTGTAGCGCAGCGTGCGGTTCTCCACGTCGAGGCCCACCAGCACGTGCACCAACGGGAGATCGCCCTCGTCGTCGCCGTGCTTGGCCGCCGGCTTCTCGGCCTTCTCCTCTGCGACGGGCTTGGCCGGCGGCGGCGCGGGCTTCGGCTCGGGCTTGGGCGTGGCCGCGGCGGTCGGAGGCGGCGCAGGGGTCGGCGCAGGCGCAGGAGGCGGCGCTGCGACAGGCTCGGGCGCCGGCGCGGGCGCGGCCTCGGGCGGCGCGATGACGTCGACGGTGTCTGCGCGGACGGCCGTCACATCCACCGGCTTCATCTTGTTCTTCACCAGCGCGAACGACCACGTCTTCGCCGGCGCGCCCGCATTGGTGTGCAGCTCGAGCTTCACCTTGCCCTTGGCGATGGTGCCGGTGATGACGCCGCCCACGTGCTCCTTGGCGGCCTTCTTCCAATCCATCTTCTTGGGCAGGCCGACCTTGGCCGTGGCAACGCAGCTCAGCTGGGCGCAGATCGCCTGGCGCAGCGGCTTGGTGACTGCGCCCTTCTTGTCGCCCTTGAGATCCGCGACCACCACGTGCGGCGCCGCCCAGGCTGAAGACCAGGCGAGCAAGAGAGCCCACGGAAGAAGTTTGCGCATGGGCGCAGCATGCCAAAAAGACGACTTCGAGGCCCCCTGTTGTTGGCCTCCACAATTGGGCCGCTCTGAGCGAGAATGCCCCGCCCGGGCAGTCGCGTCCGGTGAAGCCGCGCCGCGTGCCGCCCTGGGGTGAAGCCGCGCGACGCATCGAGGTTCGCGGTGAAGGTCGGTATTCCGAAGGAGATCTTTCCCGGCGAGAAGCGCGTCGCGGCCACGCCCGCGAGCGTGAGCCGGCTGCGCAAGCTGGGCCATGAGGTTCAGGTCCAGGCCGGCGCAGGCGAAGGCGCCAACATCCCCGACGCCGCCTTCGCCGAGGCAGGGGCCACCGTCGTGCCCACCGCCGAGGCGCTGTACGCCGACGCGGAGCTGATCCTCAAGGTCCGCGCGCCGGAGCCGCTCCCCGACGGCAAGCGCCACGAGTCGGACCTCTTCAAGGAAGGCGCAGCGCTGGTGAGCTTCATCTGGCCCGCGCAGCACAAAGACCTGATCGAGAAGCTGGCCACGCGCAAGCTCACGGTGATGGCGCTCGATGCCGTGCCGCGCATCACCCGCGCGCAGAAGATGGACGCGCTCTCGGCGATGGCCAACCTCGCTGGCTACCGCTCGGTGCTCGAGGCCGCCAACCGCTACGGCCGCTTCTTCACCGGCCAGATGACCGCCGCCGGCAAGGTGAAGCCCGCGCAGGTGATGGTCATCGGCGCCGGCGTCGCGGGCCTCGCGGCGATTGGAACCGCGAAGAGCCTGGGCGCCGTGGTGCGCGCCTTCGACACCCGCCCGCCCGTGCGCGAGCAGGTGGAGAGCATGGGCGCCACGTTCATCCCCTTCGAGTTCAAGGAGACCACCGAGGGCGAAGGCGGCTACGCCAAGGAAGTGAGCGACGCGTACCTCGCCGCAGAGCAGGCGCTGCTCGCGCAGCACGCGAAGGAGGTGGACATCATCATCACCACCGCGCTCATCCCCGGGAAGCCAGCGCCCAAGCTGATCACCTCCGGCGCGGTCGTCTCGATGCGCCAGGGCTCGGTCATCGTCGACCTCTCTGCCGAGCAGGGCGGAAACTGCGCGCTCACCGAGCCGGACAAGGTCGTCGAGAAGTTCGGCGTGACCATCGTCGGCTACACCGACCTCACCTCGCGCATGGCGCTCCAGGCCAGCGAGCTGCTCGGGACGGTGATCACCAACCTCGTCGAGTCGGTGTGCAAGCTGGAGAAGCCCGCGGCCACCGCCGACGCGAAGGAGGCGCCGCCGCCCGTCGCCAAGCTCGCGCTCGACAAGGAAGACGAAGTGCACCGCGGCTGTCTCGTGCTCGAGCAAGGCGCGCTGATGTGGCCGCCACCCAAGCCCGTGGTGCGCGCGGGCGCGCCGGTGCCCCAGCCCAAGCCGGCAGCCATCGCGCATCCTCCGCCGCAGGCCTCGAGCAAAGCCGGCGTGGTTCTCGGCGCGGGCATGGCCGTCGCGCTCGGCGCGGCTGGGCTCTTCGCGCCGCCCTCGTTTCTGCAGCACCTCACCGTGTTCCTGCTCGCGTGCGTCGTGGGCTGGCACGTGATCTGGAACGTGACGCCCGCGCTGCACACGCCGCTGATGAGCGTGACCAACGCCATCAGCGGGATCATCTTGATCGGCGGCATCCTCCTCTTGCGAGGCGGCGGCACGAGCATCGCGGTGATTTTGGCGAGCGTGTCGATCCTGCTCGCGGCGATCAACGTGTCGGGTGGGTTCCTGGTGTCACAACGCATGTTGAAGATGTTCCGGAGGGCGCCATGAGCGAGGCCTCCCTGCAGACGCTCGCGTACCTCGTCGCGGCGATCCTCTTCATCCTCAGCTTGCGCGGGCTCTCCAATCAGGAGTCCGCGCGGCGGGGCAACGCCTTCGGCGCCATCGGCATGCTCATCGCCGTGCTGGTGACGGGCATCGCCCTCTTCTCCGAGAACCACGCCGACAGCGCTGCACTCGGCGAATCCGCAGGCTGGCTCGGCGGCGCGATCGCCGTCGGGGCCATCATCGGCGCGGTGCTGGCCACGCGGGTGGCCATGACGTCGATGCCGGAGCTCACCGCGATCCTCCACAGCTTCGTGGGCGCGGCGGCGGTGCTGGTCGGAATTGCGAACTACCTGGGCAGCGAGCCGACCGGCCCGCTCGCAGGTCTCAAGAAGATGTTCGCCGAGGCGCCCGACACCGCGCACCTCGTGGAGATCTACGTCGGCGTCTTCGTGGGCGCGGTGACCTTCACCGGAAGCGTGATCGCCTTCTTCAAGCTGCGCGGCACCATTGGCTCCAAGCCGCTGGTCCTGCCCGGACGGCACCTGGTCAACGCGATCATGCTGCTCGGCAGCGTGGCGCTGGGCGTGCTCTTCGTGCAGGCGCATGGCACCGACGGCGTGGTCCCGCTGGTGGGCATGACGGCCATCGCGTGCGTGCTCGGCGCCCATTTGGTGATGGCCATCGGCGGCGGCGACATGCCGGTCGTCGTCTCGCTGCTGAACTCGTACTCGGGCTGGGCCGCGGCGGCTGCGGGCTTCATGCTCAACAACGACCTGCTCATCATCACCGGCGCGCTCGTCGGTTCGAGCGGCGCGATCCTCAGCTACATCATGTGCAAGGCCATGAACCGCTCCATCTGGAACGTGGTCTTCGGCGGCTTCGGCAACGCCCCCGCGCCTTCGGCCAAGGGCGCCGCGCAGCCGCAGGGCACCGTCACCGAGACCAACATCGACGGCACCGCGCAAATGCTCCAGGCCGCGCGCAGCGTGATCGTGGTTCCCGGCTACGGCATGGCCGTGGCGCAGGCGCAGCACGCGGTGAAGGAGATCACCAGCGCGCTCGCCGAGCGCGGCTGCAAGGTGGCCTACGCGATCCACCCCGTCGCGGGACGACTGCCGGGCCACATGAACGTGCTCCTCGCCGAGGCCGGCGTCTCGTACGACATCGTCCACGAGATGGAAGAGATCAACGACGACTTCGAGAAGACCGACGTGGTGCTGGTCATCGGCGCGAACGACATCGTGAACCCGAGCGCGCTCGAGGACGCGTCGAGCCCCATCTACGGCATGCCCGTGCTCGAGGCGTGGAAGGCCGCGAAGGTCGTGATGCTCAAGCGCAGCATGAACGCGGGCTACGCAGGCGTGGACAATCCGCTCGCGTATCGCGAGAACACGGTGATGCTCTTCGGCGACGCCAAGGCCACCGTGAACAAGCTGCTCGAGGCACTCCGCAAGACGGGCACCCAGGCCGCGGCGTAGGAACGCCATGTCGACCCGCGAGCTGCCCGCCGCGTTCTACCTGCGCGAGGGCGGCCGCTTCGTCTCGACGGTCGCGACGACCGGTCCGTGGGATGTGCGGTTTCAACACGGCAGCCCGCCGGTGGCGCTGCTCGCGCGCGAGCTGATGCGCGTGGCGCCGCGCGAGGACGTGCGGCTCGCGAACATCAGCATGGACTTCCTCGGGCCGGTGCCGGTGGCGCCGCTCGAGGTGCGCGCGGAGGTGGTGCGTCCCGGCAAGCGCGTGGAGCTGGTGCAAGCGATCGCGGTCGCCGACGGACGCGAGGTGCTGCGCGCGAACGGCTGGCGAATGAGCGTCGCGCCGGGTCGCTCGCCGGAAGCCGGGACCGTTGAGCCTGCGCCGCCACTGCCGCCGACGTCGATCGACACCTTCTTCGAAGCGGTGCCGCACTTCGGCTACGGCGACGCGCTCGAGTGGCGCTTCGACCACGGCGACTTCAAGACGCTCGGGCCGGCGACGGTCTGGACGCGGCCGCGCATCCCGCTCATCGCCGGCGAGCCTGACGACACCGTCACCCGCGCGCTGCTGATGGTCGACTCGGCCAACGGCATCAGCGCCGAGCTCGACTTGAGGAAGTTCTCGTTCGTGCCTGTGAACCTCAGCGTCGACATCGCCCGTGCGCCCGAAAAAGGTGAGTGGACGGGCATGAGCGCGAGCACGCGCATCTCCGCCGACGGCACCGGCGCGACCGTGGCCCGGCTCTTCGATGTGCGTGGCACGTTCGGGTACGCGATGCAGGCGCTCTTCGTCGGGCCGCGTTAGACGCCGACAATTCTTTCATCTTGACGATCGCTGCGTGCTTGCAGGCGACGGAACTTTCTGTCGAATGCCTCGGGGACGTGCGCCAGCCCGTCATTTCTTTCTGATGGAAAGGCCGTCGATGCGAGACGACGATGGTTCTTTCATGGAAACAAGGCCACGACGGCCGCCAGCACCAAGCCAAACGCGACCGCCTCGAGGTGCACCTTGCGCGCCTGACGCCTTACGGTGGCCAGGGTCTCGGCTTCCGCGATGCTCTCGGGCCCACCGTCCATGTCGCGCAGACCGCGCGAGGCGAGGTTCACTCAGGTGTGTTCTCTGGCCTGGAAGATGCCGACGCCGGCCATCCACAGCGGCAGGAACACCGGCAGCCGCCAGAGCCAGTGGACGTGCGTCGCCACCAGCGGCACCGCGACGGCGACGCCCAGCCCGAGCGCGATGAGCCCGAAGCGCATGCGCTTGGCGCGCTCGCGCGGGCCGATGTTGGCGATGCAGACGGCGCCCTCTTCCATGCGCCGATTCTGCCACCGCAGCGCTCAGTGCGTCCCGGTGAGCATCGACGTCAGCACGCCCATGACGCGCCCGATGGCCGAGGCGCCTTCGGTGGCGAAGGGCTTGCCCTTGGCGTCGATGTGAATGGGCGTGAAGACGACCTCGGTGCCGCTCTCGTGGATGAAACCCACCGGTTTCACATCGATCCCGCCGCCACCGCCGCCGCCGAGGAAGCGCGCGAGCTTCCCGGCGCCCGGCATTCCCGAGCCGGCAGCCGCGGCCGCGAAGTTCACGGCGGCCACCGGGATCACGGTGTGGCTCTCCAGCTTCACCGGCTGGGCGAAGATGGTCTTCGCGTTGCCTTCCTTCTCCAGCGTGGTCGCCACCTGCTTCATCATCTCGTCGATGGACATGGCCTGCCTCCTTGGCCACGAACAGAGCAATTGGCGTACCGCGCGCGATCGCCCAGGGACGCGCGCGAAGCGGTGCAAAGCCTGCGTGGGGAGCGCGCGCGGCGCGAACTTCGCGTCAGGCCTCGGCGCGGGTGCGGTAGTTGGTCACGAGCGAGCTGACCTGCTCGCTCATGCCCTTCATGCTGCGCGAGGCGTTCTCGAGCTGCTGAATGCCCTCGACGGTCGTCTTCACCGCTCGGTCGATCTCGCGCATGGCCTCCCAGATCTGGTCCACGCCCACGCTCTGCTGGCGGAGCGAGTTGGCGATCTGGCGGGCGGCGCCGGAGCTCTCGTCGATGGCGGAGTTGAGGAGCGCGATGCTCTGACCGGCGCGGGTGGCGAGCTCCATGCTCACCGCGGCCTTTCGGGTGCCCTCTTCGATGACGGTCATCGCCTGGCGGGTGGCGCGCTCGATGTCACCGAGGATGCTGCGCACCTGGCCGGTGGAGTCCTTGCTGCGCTCGGCGAGGCTGCGCACCTCGCGCGCGACGACGGCGAAACCGCGGCCGTGCTCGCCGGCCTTGGCGGCCTCGATGGCGGCGTTCAGCGCGAGCACGTTCGACTGCTCCGCGAGATCGTTCACCGCGTCGATGATGGTGCCGATCTGCGCGGTGCGATCCACCAGCTCGAGGATGGTGCGGCTGGTGGCGAGCACCTGGTCGCGCAGCTCCTCCATGGCGGCCACGCTCTCCTGCACCGCCGCGCGCCCGCTGCTGGAGGACTCCTCGCTCTTCTTGGCGAGATCGATCACCGCCTGGGCGCGCTCGGTGGTCTGGGTGAACGTGGCGCGCAGCTCGGCCACCGTGGCGCCGGTCTGGGCCACGCTCGAAGCCTGGCGCGCGGCGCTCTGGCTCTGGTGCGTCGACGAGCTCAGGATCTCGCCCGATGCCTGGGTCAGGGCGCGCGAGGTCTCCTGGAGCTTGGACACCATCGAGCCCATGCGCAGGGTCATCTCGGCGATGGCCTGCATGAGCCGGCCGATCTCGTCGGCGCCGTCGGGCTTGAGATCCGCGGTGAGCTCGCCCGAGGTCACGCGCTCGGCGAAGGCCACCATGATGTTCAAGCGCCGCACGATGCCGGCGAAGAACACCAGGAACGCCACCACCAGCACCAGCGCGGTGGCGGTGATGGTGATGGCCGTCTGCCCGAGGAGCCGGCCGCGCGTGGCCGCGGAGGAGATGCCCACGGCCACCTTGCCCAGGTTCTTGCCCTGGTCTTTGGGCTCGTCGCCGCCGGAGTCGAAGTCGAGCTCGCCGCCGGCCTTCTTGGCCTCGCCGCCCGAGCGCTCCACCGCCTGGACCACGAAGAACACGTCGCCCAGCCGCAGCCCCGCGCCGCTCGAGAGCGCCTTGAGCTGCTCGGCGTCGAGGGCCTTGGAGCCGTCGCGATCGGACTCGCCCAGGAGCTGGTCCGCGCCGTCGAAGACCAGCACGTGGTGCACGTCGTCGTCGCCCTGCCGGGCCTCGTCGGCCACCCGCTTGGCGCCGGTCGCGTCTTTCAGGGAGAGCGCGAGGCGCAGGCCCTGGTGCTGCGAGAGCGTGCGGACCAGGTAGTGCCCGCGGCGCTGCACGTCCTCGTCGGCCGCGCTGCCGAACACGGTGCGGAACGCGATCGCGGCGATGCCCGCGGCCACCACCACGGCGCCGAGGAGGATGAGGATGGCCCGCGCGCGCAGGCTCCTCGAGAACGACGTTGAACCGGTGGCCATGCCTCCACCTCAGCGGAAGACGTGAGTGCCAGCGCGCGCCACCGCCTCCGGGGGGACCTCCACGCCCAGGGCGCGCGCGGTGTTCAGGTTGAGCGAGAGGTCGCCGGGAGCGTACACCGGCGGGGGCGCGGGCACCCGTTTCTCGGCGGGCTTGGCCAACAGCTCCGCGGCCAGCTTGCCGGCGCGGTCGCCGGTGTCGGCGTAGTTCGGGCTCACCGAGGCCAGCGCGCCCGCCTGGGTGAAGCTCTCCAGAAAGCCCACCAGCGGCAGCCGCCGCTCGCTGGCCATGCCGAGCAGGTACGCCGAGAGCTCGCGCGAGTAGAGCTTGGGATCGGGCGGGAGCCAGAGCGCATCGAGCCCGGAGGCCATGCCCTCCACGGCGTCGCGCGCCTGGGCGCCGCCGAGCACGGCCTTCAGCACCAGCTGCAGGCCGGCGTTGTCGGCGGCCTTGCGCGCCCGGTCGACCCAGAGCGCGCTCGCCGCGGGGTCATAGACGACGCCCACCTTGTGAGCTTGAGGCAGCACCTCGCGGAGATCCGTGAGGGCCGCGCTCGGGTCCGCCTCGAGGGGCACGCCGGTGATCGTTCCCGAGAGATCGTTCTGGGTCACGCCCAGCACCATGCAGAAGACGATGGTGGCGTTGCCCGCGTGCTCGCGCGCGGCGGTGAGGGCCCTGCGACCCACCGCCACGACCACCGGTGCGCCCTGAAGCTTGGCCTCGAGGTCGGGCGCCGACGGCTCGACCTCCACGGCGTTGGAGAGGTGCGACTCGGCCGCCTTGGCCGCGACCCTGAACTGCTCCACCTTGCTCTCGACCACCACCACCGGCGGCGCCGCAGCTGCCACCGCAGAGATGAGGCCCAGCGACATCACCAGCACGTCTTGCCTCCCGCTGCACTCCCACCCCGTCCCCGGCACCAGCCCATGCAGAACGACCACCGGGCGCAGGTGTTACGTCCGGGACGCAGGCGCAGTCAAACTTTGTCATTGATTTGACCGTTTGTCGCGCTCGAGCAACCCGCTTGGGGTCACCGATAGACGCGACTGCCGGCGTGGCTCACGGCGTCTGGCGGGACATCGATGCCGAGGGCATTCGCCGACTTGAGGTTCAGCGAGAGCTCACCGGGCGCGTACAAGGGCGGAGGCACCGGGATGCGCTTGTCCTCGGGCAGCGCGGCGATGCCGGCGGCCACCTGGCCCGCGCGATCGCCCACGTCGGCGAAGCTGGCGCTCACCGCGGCCAGGGCGCCCTGGGCGGTGTGGCTCTCCACGAAGCTCACCAGCGGGACCTTGTTCTCGGCGGCCTCGCTGAGGACGTAGGTCGCCAGCTCCTCGGTGAAGAGCTTGGGATCGGGCGGGAGCCAGAGCACGTCGACCTTGTGGACCATGGCGTCGAAGGCATCGCGGGCCTCGGTGCCCTTGCTCACCGGCGCGAGGACCAGGGTGATGCCCTTGGCCGCTGCGGCCGCGCGCGCGTGCTCGAGGTAGAGCCCCGACGCGTGGGGATCGAAGATCAGCCCCACGTGCTTCGCGTGCGGCAGCACGGTGAGGATCTGGTTGAGCACGGCAGCGGGATCGGCCTCGAGGGGCACGCCGGTCACGGTGCCCGAGAGATCCATGCGCGAGACGCCGAGCACCATGCAGAAGATCACTGGCTTCGCCGAGACGTGCTCGCGCGCCGCCTTGAGCGACTTGCGACCCACGGCGACCACGACCGAGGCGTCCTTGAGCTTGTCGGCGAGCGCGGGATCCGCAGGATCGACCTCTTGCGCGCCGGGTAGACGGCGCTCGGCGGCCTCGGCCGCGGCGCGAAACGGTGCCACGTCGTGCTCGAGCACGACCACCGGAGCCGCCGCGATGAGCGCGCGCAAGGCCAACACCACCGCCCCGCCCATGTCCGCTTCCCCCTCCGGAGTACATACCGGAACCCACCCGAAGCGTAACCCCACGCGTAGAGATTCGATGTGATCGCTGGACATCCTGAAACCCTGCCGGGGGCGGGACGTCTTCTTTTCTGCGTTGTCGGCTTCGGGACGGTCTGCGATAAATCGACATCTCGTTGACGCGAGGGGGCCTCGATGCGGGTGTGGTTGGGAGTTGTGGGCGCGCTGATCCTCCTGGGATCGAGCTCGGCGCTGGCGCAGTCGGAGGACGAGGCGGAGCTTCAGCTCTTCCAGCTCAGCGACCTGCTCAAGCAGCAGACCACCGTGGCCTCCACACGCGCGCTCACGGTGCGCGAGACGCCCGGCATCGTCACCGTGATCAGCCGCGACGAGATCCTGGCCGCGGGCGCGAAGGACCTGCTCGATGTGCTCATGCTGGTGCCGGGCTTCACGCCGGCCGTGGATGTGGAAGGCGTGGTGGACGTGGGCGTGCGCGGGATCTGGGGCCACGAAGGCAAGATCCTCTTGCTCATCGACGGCGTGGAGATGAACGAGCTGCTCTACTCCACCAACCAGCTCGGCCTGCACTACCCCGCCGACCAGATGGACTCGGTGGAGATCATCCGCGGGCCGGGCTCGGTGCGCTACGGCGGCTACGCCGAGCTCGCGGTGATCAACATCAAGACCGTGGGCGCCAAGCAGCTCCAGGGCGTGGAGCTCACCGCCGACGTGGGCACCACCGGCGACACGCCCGGCTCACGGACGATGTCGGTGCTGGCAGCGGGCAAGATCGCAAGCTTGGGCGGCCTGCAGGTCAGCGCGGGCGCGTTCCTCGGCGAGGGCAACCGCTCCGACCGCGACTACGTCGACCCTTACGGCACCACCACCAACCTGGCAGAGCGCAGCGCCATCCGGCCCGCGTACCTGAACCTGGGCCTGGAGTGGAAGGGCCTCAAGGTCCGCTACATCCACGACGGGTACAACATGGACCAGGTGGACTCGTACGGCGCATCCCAGGCCAACGCGACCACCATGGGCTTCACCGGCGACTACCTCGACGCCCAGTACGCCTGGCACCCCATCGGCAAGCTCACCGTGACGCCGGAGCTCTCGGTGCGTCGCCAGACGCCGTGGGAGACGATCGACGACACCTCCGAGGACTTCTACACGAAGTCCATCCAACGCTGGGAAGGCAGCCTGGTGGCCGACTACGACGTGCTGGACTCGCTCACCGTCACCGCCGGCGTGGACGCGTACTTCGATCACGCCTGGCTGAACACGCTGGAGGCCGCGGGCTCGCAGACGCTCTTCAACGGCACCGACGCGAGCGTCTCGTACCACAACGTCGCCGCGCTCGCGGAGGTGGAGTGGTCGTCGTTCGTGGGCAACCTCACCGCGGGCCTGCGCTTCGAGGACCACAGCCAGTTCGGCACCTCGGTGGTGCCGCGCGTGGCGCTCACCAAGGCCATCGGCGACTTCCACTTCAAGCTGCTCGCGAGCCGCGCCTTCCGCGCGCCGGGCATCGAGAACATCAGCGAGGGCCAGAACGTGACGCCCGAGCACACCACCGCGCTCGAGGCCGAGGCCGGCTACGCCATCGCCAACACCCTCTTCGCCACTGTGAACGGGTTCAACACCATCGTCAGCGATCCCATCGTCTACGCGTACGACCCGACGACGGACAGCGAGTACTACAAGAACTTCAGCCAGACCGGCTCGCGCGGCTTCGAGGTGCAGCTCAAGCTGGTGACGCGCCGCCTGCGGGGCACGCTGAACTACTCGCTGGCGAGCATGACGCCCAACCAGGTGGACCTGTACGCGGTGCCCGGCAAGGCGTCGATGGTGCTGGGCATGCCCAACCAGAAGCTGGCGTTCTACGGGAGCGTCACGATCTGGCGCGACCTCACGTTCGATCCCACGCTGGTCTTCTTGAGCGAGCGCTACGGCTACGTGGGCGACGGCCAGGGCAACATGGTCATCACGCACTTCAACCCGCGCCTGCTGGCGAACGCGTTCCTCGGCTACAAGAACATCGGCGGAAGTGGTGTCGATCTGCACGTCGGCATCGAGAACCTCTTCGACCAGGACATCGCCTACCTGCAGCCCTACAACGGCGGCCACCCGCCGCTGCCTGGCTCGGGGCGCGAGTACACCGCGCGCGCGACGGTGCACTTCGAATAGCGGTCAGACGCCGGGACGCGCGCCCGCAGCCAGGTACGAGAAGCCCACGGCGAGCGTCCGGTAGCCCGCGACGAAGATCGGCAACGACACCGCCAGCGCGATCCAGCTGCTCGCGTGTGCGTGGCCCGCGGTCAGCTCGCCCAGGGCCAGCGCACAACCCGCGGGCGCGCCGATGAGCGCCAGCAGTGCGGCCGCGAAGAGCCCCGCGTACAGCAAGCAGGCCAGGCGCTCGCGCGGCGAGGAGCTCGGGTTGCCGGCGCCGAAGAGGCTGAAGGCGAGCACCACCGGCGACGCGAGCACCACCACCCACGCCGAGATGAGCGACGCGCCGCTCAAGGCCACCGCCGCCACGCGCACCGATCGCGAGACGGCCATCAGCGCCGCCGCGAATCCGAGCAGCGGCAGCGCGCAGAAGGCCTCGATGCTCCAGGCGGCATGCATCCGCGCTGGGCTGTGCAATCCGCGCGCCCCGCCCGCTCGCGACGGCGGCTCGCGGCTTTGGCCCCGCGCGACGTCGGCCGGCCAACGCGCGCCCGGAAACTTCTACGGCTCGCGCGACTGCAAGAGCCCGCTGGGCTGCTCTCCCACACTCGGCGCCACGCTGATCACCACGGACTTGCTCGCCGGCGTATTGCTCCGCGCCGCGGTGTGATCGAGCGGCACGAGCACGTTGGCCTCGGGAAAGTACGTGGCCGCACAACGCTTGGGGATGTTGTACGGCACGACCACGAAGCGCTTCGCCACGCGCGCTTCGCCCTGGAAGTGGCTGGTGAGGTCGACGACCTGGCCCGCGTGCAGTCCGAGCGCGTCGATGTCGGCGGCGTTCAGGAACACGACGCGGCGGCCGTGACGAATGCCTCGGTAGCGATCATCGAGGCCGTAGATCGTCGTATTGTACTGATCGTGGCTTCGCACGGTCATCATCAAGAGCTGACCGGGCTCGAGCTTCAGCGCGGGCAGCGGGTGCACCGTGAAGCGCGCCTTGCCGATGTCGGTCTTGAACACGCCCTCGCGCGCGGCGTTCGGCAAGTAGAAGCCGCCGGCCTGACGCACCCGCGCGTTGTACCGCTCGAAGCCCGGGATCACCTGCTCGATCAAGTCGCGGATGCGATCGTAGTCGTGGGTGAGCGCGCGCCAGTCCACGCGCGAGCGCGAACCGAGCGTGACCTGCGCGAGCGACGCGACGATGTCCACCTCGCTCTTGAGCGCCTCCGACGCCGGCGGCACGGCGCCGCGGCTCGCGTGCACCACGCCCATCGAGTTCTCCACGCTCACGAACTGCGGGCCGCCCTGCTGCACGTCGATCTCGGTTCGTCCGCGGCAGGGCAGGATGAGCGCGGTCTCGCCGTGCACCAGGTGCGCGCGGTTGAGCTTGGTCGAGACGTGCGCGGTGAGCGTGCAGCGCCGCAGCGCGGTCGCGGTGAGCTCGGTGTCCGGCGTGGCCGAGAGGAAGTTGCCGCCGAGCGCGAAGAAGACTTTCAGATTGCCGTCGCGCATCGCGCGGATGGTGTCGACGGTGTCGTGGCCGTGCTTCCGCGGCGGCTCGAACTGGAACACGCGCGCGAGGGCGTCGAGGAACTCGGGCTTGGGCCGCTCCCAGATGCCCATCGTGCGATCGCCCTGCACGTTCGAGTGCCCGCGCACCGGACACGCGCCCGCGCCCGGCTTTCCGACGCTGCCACGCAGCAGGAGTAAGTTAACAATTTCTTGAATATTGCCGACGGCGTTCGCGTGCTGGGTCAACCCCATCGCCCAGCAGAAGATGATGCGCTCGCTCGTCCGAAGCAGCTCCGCGACCGGCTGCAGCTCCGCGCGGGTGATGCCCGAGAGCTCCTCCAGCTCGGCGTCGACGCGCGACATCACGTTGGCGCGATACGCCTCGAAGCCGTCGGTCCGCGCGTCGACGAACGCGCGATCAATCGCGTTCGCCTCGAGCAGCATCTTCCCCAGGAGCTGCAAGAGCGGCACGTCGCCGTTCACGCGAACCTGGAGCCAGTGGTGCGCCAGCGCCGTCCCCGGCCCGAGCAGCTTGAGCACCTCTTGCGGATGCTTGAAGCGGTTCAGCCCCGCCTCGGGAAGCGGGTTGATCGACACCAGCTTCGCTCCCGCGCGCGCGGCATCCTGCAGCGCGGTGAGCATGCGCGGGTGGTTCGTCCCCGGGTTCTGCCCGATGACGACGATCACCTGCGCCTTGGGGAAGTCGTCGAGCTTCACCGTCCCCTTGCCGATGCCCAGCGTCTCCGAGAGCGCCGTGCCGCTCGACTCGTGGCACATGTTCGAGCAATCCGGGAGGTTGTTGGTCCCGAACTGGCGAACGAAGAGTTGATACAGGAAGGCCGCTTCGTTGCTGGTGCGGCCCGAGGTGTAGAACGCGGCCTCGTCGGGCGAGCCGAGCGCATTCAGCTCGCGGGCCACGAGCGCGAACGCCTCGTCCCACGAGATCGGCGCGTAGTGCGTGGCGCCTGGCCGAAGCACCAGCGGCTCCACCAGTCGCCCTTGCTGCCCGAGCCAGTGATCGCTCTGCTCGGCGAGGTCCTTCACGCTGTGCGCCGCGAAGAACGCAGCGCCGATGGTGTGCGCCGTCGCTTCTTCCGCGAGCGCCTTGGCGCCGTTCTCGCAGAACTCGGCCATCGACCGCTTGCCGTCGGGATCCGGCCAGGCACAGCCCGGACAGTCGAAGCCGTCGTGCTGGTTCATCTTCAGCAAGAGCCGCGCGCCGCGCACCGGACCGGGCGCCGCGAGCGCGAACTTCATCGAGCTGGCGATGGCCGGAATCCCGCCGGCGACGGTCGGAACCTTCGACACCGACACCGGCTCCGGCGCCTCGGGTGGCTGGGCGCGCGGAAGCTCGGTGTCGGGCGGACGTCGCATCGACTACGTCTTGGTGGCGGCCTTGGTCTTGTCGGCCTTCGCCGCCGCGTCGTTCTTGTCGACCTCGACGTTGTAACCAGCCTGTTTCAATTGCGGCAGCACCTTGTCCGGGTCGCCGACGACCACCACGATCTCGTTGCCCACGTTGAGCGCCTTGGCCGTCGCCTGGATCGTCGCGGCGTCGAGCTTGCCCATGCTCTGCGGGTAGTTCTCGTAGAAGTCCTGCGCCCAGTGGTGCTCGATGGCGCGCTGAGCGGCCTCACTGGCGCCGTTCACCTGGTCGAACTGGGTGGCGTAGCTGCGCGCGAGCTGCATGCGCGCGCGGGCGACGTCCTGGTCGGAGAGCGGCTTGTCGCGCATGGCGGTCATCGCGTCGAGGAAGGCCTGCACCGCGCGCGCGGCGGCCGACTGGTCCACCGCGGTCGTCAAACCGAGCACGTCGGCCAACGCCAGGTCGTGGCCGGGGCTCCAGGGGTACACGCCGTAGGTCACGCCCTGCTTCTCGCGCAGGTTCTTGGTGAGATCCGTCGAGAGGTACCAGCGCATGGCGCTGATGGCCGCGCGCTGATCCGCATTGGCGCTGGGCATGCCCAAGGCCAAGGTGATCTCCGCCTGGGTGGCGTGCGGGCGGCTCACGAAGATGATGCGACGCTTGGGCGCGAAAGCGAGCGAGCCCTGCACCGCGCCGATCGCCGTGGGCGCCGCGTGCCAGCTGCCCAGGAAGCCCTCGATCTGGTCCCAGAGCTCGGGGCTGGGCTCCACCTGGCCCACGATGAGCAGCGTGCTGCGCGAGGGGCGGAGCACGTCCTTGAGCCAGGCGTCGCCCGCGGAGTGATCGAGGTCGGCGAACTCGGCGGCCGTGGTGATGTGGCCGTAGGGGTGGTTGGGGAAGAGCCCGTTCTCCAGCACCGCCCAGCCGCGATCGTGCGGCCGCTTGTCGCTGGCCTCCTGGTCCGACTTCATCTGGCGCGCCTCGGCGTCGAAGATCGCGCCGTCGGTGCCGGGCGAGTCGAGCCACTGCGACGCGTCGGCGAGCAGGTGCGGCAGGTTGCCCGCGGGCGCCTCGCCGCCGAAGACGATGTGCTCGCCGTCGCTGAAGTCTTGAATCGGCTGCGCGCCGACCTTCATCCAGTGCGTCTGGCTCTCCTGGTTGAAGCCGTGCCACGACGCCGCGAGCTCCACCTTGCGCAGCGCGCGCGAGGCCTGGCCCTCGGCCGCGGGCGCGTCGACGATGAGCCGCACGTCCACGATGGGGATCGACCCGCGCTTGGCGACGATGACCTTGAGGCCGTTGCTCAAGGTCTTGGTCTCGACCTTGTCGAGGCCAGGCTTGCCGGCCACCGCAGCGATCTGCTCCGGCGTGACGCTGAGCGCCGAGCTGCCGGTGTCCACGTCCATGGCCTCGCCCACCTTGGGCGCGGCCTCGTTCTTCACGGTGACGCTCACGTCCTTCTCGGGCGCCACCAGCATGGAGATGGTGCGCTTGCGGCTGATGTACTTGTAGGCGAACGAGGTCACGTCGCCGTAGCTCAGCTCGTTGATCTGCGCGGACATGCCCGAGAGGTAGTCCGGGTTGCCGGTGAGGCGAAGGAACTGGGCGATGGGCGCGCCGTTGATCTGCTCCACCGACTTGTAGAGCTCGGCCATCATCCGGCCGCGCACCAGGTTGGTCTGGTACTTGAGCCCGAACGCCTCGTCCTTGTCGGCGAAGGTGATGAGCTGGTCCTTGATGATCTCCGAGATGGCCTGGGCGTCGTCGGCGCTCTCCAGGGTCACGGTGCAGATGAGCATGCCCGCGTCCTCGTTGGGATCGAGCTGGCAGCCCACGTCGTCCACGCGCTTGTCGTCGCCGAGGCGCTGAGCGAGCAATCCGTTGAGGGTGGCCGCCACCGCCTCCGCGTGCGGGAACTCGGGCGAGGCCTGGCCGGGGATGGTCCACGCCATCCAGAGCGTGGGCTGCTCCACCGGCGCGTGCTTCACGATCATCGGCGCGTTCTCGGCCGGGTCCTTCGGCATGCCGATGGTCGCGCGCTGCTTGTACGGAACCGGCGGCTTGCCCTCTTCACCCTTGGCCAGGTGGCCGAACGCCGCGCCCACGAACTTGTAGACGTCCTCGGCCTTCTTCGGGCCGGTGACCACGATGATGGTGGTCTCGGGCGTGTAGTAGCTCTTGTACCAGTTGCGCACGTCGTCGAGCTTCATCTTGCGAAGCCCGTCCACGCTGCCCGCGACCTCGGCGCCGTAGGGGTTGTTGGGGAACGCCGCCTCGGTGAGCCAGCTCAGCGACATGCCCTGGGTGTCGGTCTCGAGCCGCTGGCGGTACTCGCTGACCACCACCTCGCGCTCACTCTGGAAGTCCGAGTCGGGCACGTTGGCGAGCGGGTCGCGCATGCGCTCGGCCTCGAGGGCCACCATGTTGTTGAACTGATCGAGCTTGGCGATCTCGAAGTAGTCGGTGTTGTCGGCGGTGGTGAAGGCGTTGAACTCCACGCCCGCGGCGAGCAGGCGCTCCCACACGCTGGGCGTGTTCGGGCCGCGCTGGCGGCCCTTGAACATCATGTGCTCCGCGAGGTGCGCCAGGCCGCCCTGCCCCGGGCCTTCGTCGCGCCCGCCGATGGCGTGCGAGACGTCGATCATGAACTCCTTCGCGTTCGGGTCCTCGTAGACCACCAGCCGCATGCCGGTCGGGTACGTGAACTCGAAGCCCTTGGTCTTGATGGGCGGAGCGAGCGGCTTGTCGGGCGGGAGGTTCGGGCGGCACGCGGTGAGCGCGACGGCGGCAACGAGGAACGGGGTGGCGCGCATGGGGGCCTCGGATCGAAGGGGGCGGTTCTACCAAGCAGCGGCCCCGCAGGCGACGGGTCACCGAGCGGCTCACCGGGCCCCGGATCCAAGAGGGTCCTGACAGATACTTTCGATCGCGAGTTTCAGGGCGCGGGCGTCGCCAGCGGCAGCCGGATGCAGACCCGCGTGCCCAGCCCGGGGCCGCTCTGAAGCTCGATGGTGCCGCGGTGCTGCTCCACGATGCTCCGCACGATGTACAGCCCGAGCCCCAGCCCGCGGACGTGGTTGGCGTTGGTGGCCCGCCGGAAGCGCTCGAAGGGCGAGCCGCGCACCTCGTCGGGGATGCCCGGCCCGGTGTCGTGCACGGAGAGCTCCGCGAAGCCATCGCGCGTCGACGCGCGGACCTCCACCTCCGAGCCCGGCGCGTACTTCACGATGTTGGAGACCAGGTTCACCAGGATCTGCTCGAGGCGGGTGACGTCCCAGGTGCCGGTGACGTCGCGCTCGAGCTCCAGCTTCAGGCTGCACTTCGCCTCGGTGAGCTGGGGCGAGAGCTGCTGCAGCACCTCGCTCACCAGCGTGGACAGGTTCATGGGCGCCAGCCGCAGCCGCAGCTGGCGCGTCTGGATGCTGGAGGCGTCGAGCAGGTCCTCGATGAGCCCGTCGAGGCGGTCCACCTGGCGCTGGGTGATGCGCAAGAGGTCCGCGATGGACTCGAGGTTGGGCGCGCCGGCGCGCTGGATGGCGCGCTCGACGGAGGAGAGCCGCAGCTTCAGCGACGTCAGCGGCGTCTTCAGCTCGTGCGAGGCGATGGACATGAACACGTCGCGCGACGACACGGCCTCGGCCAGCTCCGCGGTGCGCTGCGCCACCCGCGCCTCGAGATCCTCGCGGGCGCGCACGAGCTCCGCCTCGGCCGCTTGCTGCTCGGTGATGTCCTGGCAGACGCCGATCATCCGCACCGGCTGGCCGGCGTCGTCGAGAAAGACCCGGCCGCAGCTGCGGAGCACGCGCTCGCTGCCGTCCTTGCGCTGGATGCGCTCCTGGTTCTCGAACTCCGAGCGCTGCGCCATCGCCCCCTGCACCACGCGAGCGACCGCGTCCCGATCGCTCGGGTGCACGTGATTCAGGTACGTCTCGAAGGTGATGGGGATCTCGCCGGGCTCGTAGCCGTACAGCCGGTACATCTGCTCGGACCAGCGCACGGCGTCCTGACGGATGTCCCACTCCCAGCTGCCCAGCCGGGCCAGGCTCTGGGCCTGCTTGAGCAGGAACTCGCTGCTGTCTGCCGGAAGCGGAGCGTGCATGGTTCAAGGTGCTCGGCGCGGGGCAAACGCCGGCTGAGACAAAGCGCGCCCGCGCGCCAGGCGCGCGAGTGACGCTTCTCTTCGAGAACCCCCCGCGCGGCGCGGCGTGACCGCATCCAACGCGGGCTGCATTGGGCCTAGACGCAACGCGCCTGTCAAGGGAGCGAGCCCTCAGGTCCCTGAGGCAGCGGGCTTCTCCACGTCGGAAGACTGCGGCGAGGCGGCGCCTCAGGTGAAGATGATCTGCGCGCCCTCCGCGAGCTCGTAGAAGTCGCCCGCGGTGATCACGTCCTTCACCTGCGAGACGAGCTCCTCCTGGGTGCGCTTGAACATCTTCATGGCCAGCTCGCAGGCGTAGAGCTGCGCGCCCGACTCGTCGAGGATGGCCAGCATGTCGCGCACGGTGGGCAGGTCGAGGTCCTCCATCTGCTTCTTCATCATCTTCGCGGCGAGCGACTCCATGCCGGGCAGGCCCGCCACCAGGGTGGGCATGGGGCCGCTGGGATTGCCGGCCATGTTCACGTGCAGGTGATCCACCCGCTTCTCGGTGATCACGTCCAGGCCCCAGAAGGTGAAGAACACGAACGCCTCGATGCCCGACTGCCGCGCGGCGTTCGCGAGGATGAGCGCCGGGTAGGCCTCGTCGAGCCCGCCGTGCGAGCAGATGATGGCCACCTTGCGTTGGGTGGCGGCGACAGGCGTCTCAGCGGGGGCGGTCTCTGCGGTCATGGCGAGCTCCTGGAAGGAAAAGGTTCAAATGCAGCCCACGGGCTTGGGCAGGCCCGCGATCTTGGCGACGGTGCGGCCGGGCGCCTTGGGGAAGAGGCTGTAGAGATCCTTGGTGCTCACCTGGCTGACCTGGGTGAGCCGGCGGATGTTGGGCGACATGCCCGTCTTGGCGAAGTCGTCGCGGGCGGCGTTGAGCACCGCCCAGCGCGCGTCGTCGAGGGCCACGCCCTGGGTGGCGGCGAGCGTCTCCGCCAGGCCCCGGGTCCAGGCCTTGGGGTCGGCGAGGTGGCCGTCGGCGGTGAAGGCCACGCCGTCGATGAGCGTGGTGGCCGGCTTGGCCGCCGCCATCGCCGTCGGCTTGACGGGCGCGGCGTGCGATGGAGCTCCATCGGGCCGGGCGTGTCCATGGCGCGCCGCGGGCGTCGCCGCGCGCACCGGCCGCTCGATGCCCAGCACCTTGCGCTTGCTCTTGGGCGCGAGCACCGCGGCCAGCCTGGCCTTCTGCGTGGCCTCGGCGACGGGCCGCGCGGTCATGGCCTGCACGCCCTGGCCCACCTTGCGCAGGATCTCCATGAGCACGGCCATGCCCCGCTGCACCTCGTCGCTGCGGGTGGCGCGCACCATGCCCAGCAGCCCCAGCGGCTCGGTCTGGTCGGCGCGGGCCACCACCGCCGAGGTGTCGGAGAGCAGCTTGAGCACCTCGGGCTGGGTGAGGGCCCGCACCGTGTCCAGGATGCCCACCAGCGCGTCGGCGAACTGGCGCACGTCATCGGCGGAGTAGCCCTCCACCACCCGCTGGCCCGCGAGGAGCAGCTCGCGGCCAAAGTCGAAGTAGCCCTTCTTCTCCAGCTCGTCGAAGCGGGCCACCGCCGTGGACATCACCTCCTTGAGGAGGGGGCCGGCCTCGTCGAAGAGCGCCTGGCGCTTCTTCTCCTGCTGCACCAGGAAGGCCACCTGCGCGCTCAGGGTCTCGAGCTTGTCGTCCATGCTTTGAGTCTGGGAGTTCATGGTTCCTCGCGAGGCTAGGCGGCCCACTTGCCGGCCATGAGCATGCGGTCGTCGATGGGCAGCTCCTTGCCCGGGAGCAGCGCGTTCCAGTACAGCCACTTGAAGGCCAGCTTTCCCCAGTGGTTGGTGGCGCTCTCCTCCAGCAGGGTGAAGGGGCCCACGCCCGGCAGGGGGAAGCGGCCGGGGAGCGGCTCGGTCTCGTAGTTGAAGTCGATGAGCATCGCCTTGCCGCGGCCGGTCTCGATGAAGCAGTTGGTGTGGCCGTCGAAGCTGGCGGCGAGCGGCTTGCCGGCGATGAAGCGGAGCACGTTCTCCAGGAGCGTCGCCGACTGGAAGTGCGCCACCGCGCCCGCCTTCGACGCCGGCAGGTCGGTGGCGTCGCCGATGGTGAAGACCTCGGGGAAGGCCTTGCTCTGCAGGGTGTGCTTGTCGGTGGGCACCCAGCCCGAGGCATCGCCCAGGCCGGAGCGGCGGATGACGTCGTCGCCGCCGTGCACCGGGACGGTCACCAGGAGGTCGTAGCCCGTCTCCCGGCCGTCGTAGCTCTTGAGGGTGCGCTTCTCGCCGTCCACGGAGGCGACGCTGAAGTCGCCCATCACCTCGATGCCGCGCTGCTCGAGCATGCTGCCCAGCAGCGCCGAGGCCTTGGGCTTGGTGAACGCGCCCTCGAGCGGCGTGGCGTACACCAGCTTCACCTTCTCGCGCAGGCCGCGCGCGGCGAAGAAGGCCTCGGCCAGGAAGGTGAACTCCAGCGGCGCCACCGGGCACTTGATGGGCATCTCCGCCACGTTCACCACCACCCGGCCCCCGCGGAAGCCGTCGAGCGCCGCGGCCAGGGCCTTGCTGCCCTCGAGGGTGTAGAAGTCGAAGGCGGTCTTGCGCCAACCGAACCCGGTGAGCCCCGCCGTCTGCTCGGGGATGACGCGGCTCCCCGTGGCCACGATGAGCACGTCGTAGGCGATGGACTCGCCCCCGCGCAGCACCACCCGCTTCTCCGCCGGCGCCAGCTGGTCGATCTCCGCCAGCCGCAGATCCACGCGCGGGTCGAGCGTGTCCGGGCGCGGCTTGAGCAGGTCGGCTTCGGCGTAGGTGCCGAAGGGCAGGAGCAAGAGGCCGGGCTGGTAGAGGTGCTGGGCGTCGCGGTCGATCACCGTGACCTGCCACGCCTGCTCGGGCAAGGCGCGGACGAGCTTGTTGGCCATCATGGTCCCGCCGGTGCCGGCGCCGAGAATGGCGATGCGCTTCATGGTTGGGCTCCCTCTTCCGTCGCCGCGGCGACCGCTGCGAGCCCATTTCAACCTTCGGGCCAGCCCACCGGCCGGGGGCCGCGTGCCGGCGGACGCGCACGGGTTGCGCGCCCAGCCCCGGAAGGAAGCGTCGGCGCCAAGTCTGCGCGCGGCGAGGCGGGGTGTGTACCCGGCGCTCGCGCTCCCCATGGCCGCAGAGGTGCGCGGCAGTGTCCGCGAGCTGCTCAACGTGGCTCGAGCGCAGAAATCGATTGAGGCGATCCTCGCCTCGCTGGGTCCTTTGGCCGATCGTTCGTCGGCCAGCTTGGCTTCGATCCAAGCCCAATGGGATCGCGTGCAAGCCCGCGATCGAGCCTCGTCCGCCCGGCTGGCTCGCATCCAAGCCCAACCGGATCACATCCAAACCCGTAGACGAGTCTCGCCGGCCAATTTGGATTCGATCCAAGCCCAATTGGATCACATCAAAACCCGTAGACGAGTCTCGTCGGCCAAATTGGATTCGATCCAAGCCCGGCCGGCTCTCATCCAAACCCTCGAGCGAGTCTCGCGCGCCCGGCTGGCTTGCATCCGAGCCCAACGGGATCACATCCAAACCCGTAGACGAGTCTCGTCGGCCAGCTCGGATCCGAGCCGAGCCCAACCGGATCACATCAAAGCCCGAAGGGGAGGCTCGTCGGCCAGCTTGGATCCGAGCCGAGCCCAAGTGGATTACATCCAAGCCCGCGAGCGAGTCTCGTCAGCCCAATGAGATCGAGCTCCGCCCTCTCTTGGATTCGATCCAAGCCCGGGCTGCTCAGGCAACGCCCTCAGGACCCTGAGAGCCCCCGCGTTCTTCGCTTCGGAAAACTGCGGCGGCGTGCGCGCGGGCTCGCGCAAGTGTCCGGAATTTCCGGCGGTGAGCCAGGGCACGCCAGTTGCCTTGTGGGCCCGCGCCATTCGCGATCGCCGTCCTGGACGGCGCCCTCGGATGGGGCCACGCCGGGTTCTGCAACACGGGATTGAAGCTTCGCACCGCGCCAGACACCCAGCCGTCGACGACGCCGGGAGGAACTCCAACATGAAGCGCGCAATCGTGATGCTGGTCACCGCGACCGCAACCCTTGGGCTCATGGCCTGTGGCGGGGACAAGAAGACGCTGGCCGGTAACACGGGCACCACCACCGGCACCAACGGCCATGTGCCGACGTACGGCGTGGGCTCGTCGGAGTTCGTCTCCAAGGCGCCCGGCTATGGCGGCGGCGGCGCGCCCGGCACGGTCAACGACGGCGCAGGTGGAGAGACCACCGGCGGCGCCACGAGCGGCGGCGCCACGGGCAGCAACGGCACCGGCACCTCGGGCGGGACGGGCGGCAGCGGCTCGAGCGCCCCGCGCGGCATCCAGGAGGCCGACATCTACAAGGTCGCGGGCAACACCCTCTACGTGCTGAACCAGTACCGCGGCCTGCAGATCATCGACGTCACCGACCTCACGCACCCCAACCTGCTCGCCAAGGTTCCCGTGGTGGGCACGCCGAAGGACCTCTACGTCGAGGGCAACGTGGCGTACGTGGTCGTGAGCGACTCCTTCTATTACGGCTGGGGCCCGTACATGAATGGTGGCGTCGAGGGCGATGGCGACGCGGCCATGGCCACGCCGTGGATCGGCTCGCAGGTCTGGGCCGTGGACGTGACCACGCCCGCGCAGCCGGTGGTGCTCAGCAAGCTTCCCGTCGACGGCGAGGTGGATGAGTCGCGCATCGTGGGCAACGTGCTCTACGTCGTGTCCAACGTGTGGGGCTACTACGAGTGGGACTGGTCGCAGAGCTACGAGAGCCTCACCTACGTCCAGAGCTTCGACCTCACCGATCCCACGCACCTCAAGAGCGTGCAGCGCCTCGACTTCCCCGCCGACGGCTGGAGCATCCACGCCAACGTCACCGAGAGCCGCATCGTGCTCAGCGAGTCGGGCTGGAACTACGACCCCGACGCGGGCACGGACACGCCCATCACCCAGTTCATGCCCATCGACATCACCGATCCCGCGGGCGCCATGAACCTCGGAACCAGCTTCAGCACCGAGGGCCAGGTGCAGGACCGCTGGGCGCTCGACTACGACGCGTCGACGCAGCTCTTCCGCGCCGTGCTCCAGAACGACTGGGGCAACGCGGGCGGCTCGCTGCAGATCTGGAGCGCGCCCGACGTGAACACCGCCTCGCACGTGGGCTCGCTGGCGCTGAACGTGGCCGAGTCCATCACCGCGGCCAGCTTCGACGGCCCGCGCGCGTACATCGTGAGCGCCTACTGCACGGATCCGCTCTGGATCATCGACACCAGCAACCCCGCGCAGCCGGTGGTGAAGGGCTCGGTGCAGATGTCGGGCGCGCTCGACTTCATCCTGCCCCGCGGCAACCAGCTCCTCGCGCTCGGCCATGACTCCGACGGCTGCATGGCCTGGGAAGGCACCGGCCAGCTCGCGGTCTCGCTCTTCGACGTGACCGATCCCACGCAGCCGACGATGCTCTCGCGCGTCGACTTCGGGCAGCAGTACAGCTACCTCAACGTCAGCAACGACGACTTCCGCAAGGCGTTCCAGGTGCTCGACGACCAGGGCCTCATCCTGGTGCCCTTCCAGAGCTGGGACCAGACCAACTGGACCTACGCCGGCGGCACGCAGCTCATCGACCTCGGCGCGAACGCGCTCACCCTGCGCGGCTTCGCGGAGCACGCGGGCAACATCGAGCGCGCGTTCCCGGTGCAGGACAAGCTCGCGGCGCTCTCCGACCGCAGCCTGCAGATCCTCGACGCCACCAACCGCGACGCGCCGTCGACGGTGGCCACGCTGGATCTCGCACGGCCGGTCATCAACCTGGCCGTGGTGAATGGCAAGGCCGTGGAGCTCAGCGGGGACTGGTCGCTCGGCGACACGGTGCTCGCGGTGACCGACGCGGCCACGCCGGACCAGGGCGTGCCCGACGCGACCGTGGATCTCGTGGCGCCCTACGCGCGCATGTACCAGGACGGCAACATCATGTGGGTGCTCGCGCAGGACTACTCGAACAACAAGGCGTGGATTCAGGGCGTGGATATCTCGAACCCGGCCTCGCCCACGCTGCGCGGCCGCCTGGATCTGGATCCGAGCACCATCGGCTACGTCTACGGCGACTCCTGGAGCTGGGGCTACGGCGCCGAGGCGGTGCAGGTGGGCCACTCGCTGGTGCTCCACAACGAGTTCTACGGCTGCTGGGAGTACTGCGGCACCGGCTACGTGCAGCAGCCCGACAACATCCAGGTCATCGACCTCTCCAACCCGGACGCGCCGAGCCTCTCGCCGGCGGTCGCGCTCTCGGGCAGCGACTGGAGCTGGGGCCTCACCGCCGTCGGCAACTACGCGTGGATCACGCACTACCAGTGGTGGGACTACAACGGCGGCTGGGTGAAGTACTACGTCGACCGCATCGACGTGACGGACCCGGCGCACCCCAAGGTCGTGGAGAGCATCAACGTGCCGGGCGTGTTCTTCAGCGCCTCGGCCGACGGCAAGACCATCTACACGCAGGACGTGGAGTGGAACCAGGGCGCGAACTACAGCTACACGGCCACGACCTACGTGAACGCGCTGCAGCTGCTCGGCAACGGCACGGCGGTGCTCACCGGCACGGTGTCCTTGAACGGCTACCCCGACGGCGCGACGGTGGACGGCTCGCACGCGTACGTGGAGACCTGGAACTACGGCAACTCCACCTCGAGCGCGTCACTGGTCACCATCGACCTGAACCAGATGAGCGTGACCAACACGCAGCAGATCGGCTCGAGCTGGAGCTGGCTGCGCAAGGTTGCGGGCGGCAAGCTCTTCCTCGACGCCAGCTGGTACGACGAGAGCATCCTCATCTACGACCTGGCGGACCCGGCGAACCCGAGCTTCCAGGGCGACGTGCAGACCGCAGGCTGGGTGAATGACATCGTCGTCGACGGCAACACCGCGTACCTGCCCTCGGGCTACTACGGCGTGCCGGTGCTGGACCTCACGCCGGGCTCGCAGCTGCCTCCGGGGATTTGACCGGAATGTGAAGAATGGGCGCCCCGTCTCCGTGAGGAGGCGGGGCGTTCTCGTTTCAGAGCGCGTCGGTCATGGCCTCGTCGAGCGCGTCGAGGGTCAGCCCATAGTCGCTCTGGAGCATCGCCTCCAGGCTCTGGGTCTTGAGGTGGCCCAACGCAGCGGTGAAGCCGTCGTAGTCGTGGGCCTCGAGCAGGACCGCCACCGCCAACGTGGACTCCGCATAGGCCAGCCCCACGTCGCGCCGAAGCAGATCCAGCCGTCCGTCGAGCTCGCGCACCGATGGAAGCTGGTTCTTCCGCTTCAGCCAGCTCAACACCGGGCGAGGGTCTTCGATCCCCTTCTTGCCCACGTACGCCAGCCGGACGTTCTCGGCGATGCCCTCGTTCATCCACCGCGGGAGCTTGCCGCCGGAGAGGTCCCCCGCCACGGTGTGCGTGAACTCGTGAATCATCGTCACGGTGAAGTCGCGATCGATCTTCAGGCCGCAGTTCACGACGATTTCCTTGCCGTTCCAATAGCCACCCGCGTTGGCCTGGCCCGTGCCCTTGTGCTTCTCCGCGTACTCGTTCTTGTCCATCAAGACGACCTTCGTCTTCACGGGCCGCTCGTAGCCGAGCTTGCTCGAGACGAATGCGTAGGTCGTCTCCAACGACTTCTCCACATCTCCCTCGAAGCTGAACATGCCGCCGCCGCGGCGGGTCAGGCTCTCCGAGTAGGTGAAGACGAAGTGGTCCGACTCGACGCGCGAGAGCTCCTCCGAAGCGACAATTGAACCTGCGTCCAGCGGCGCCGCCGGCACGTCGCGGGCCGGGGCGGCCGGCATTTGGATGGTCGGGGGCTCTGCCGCGCGTTGGCGAAGATCGGCAGCCATCGCCTCGCGCGACTTGGTCCAACCGGCGCTGGCCTGGAGCAGCTTGTCACCGGCGCCAGGGACGTGGGCCTGGGTCGCGCGCTGGAACATGGCCAGCGCCACCGCGTAGTCGTGCTCTTCCATGGCGAGGTCGCCGCGTCCAAGCAGCGCCTCGGGAAACGCCGGTGCGAGGGAGAGCGCCGCCTCGAAGTGGCTCGCCGCGTCGCCGCGGAGCTCGAGGCCGAGCTCGAGCTGCGCCAGGAGCGTGAGGTGCGGTGCGGTTCGGTCGAGCTGGGCGGCCTTCTCGGCGAGCGCCACGGCCACGTTGAGATCATCCCGGCTCGCCTGCGCGCCCTGGACGAGCGCGAGCGCCACCGCCTTGCGGTCCGCGTCCTTGTAGTCGGCTGGTGTGACCGCGCCGAACTCCATCAGCAGCGCATCGGCGTCCTTCTTGGCGGCGAGGGCCTTCGCACGCGAGGCCGGAGGCGCAGCGAGCAGTGCAATCGCGAGGAGAATCGGCGGCGTCATCGGCGGGGCAGGTGCACGCCCCGTGGCCCACGATACGCGAAACTCGTGGTGGCTGTGGAGATCCAGAAATAGGCGCCGGGCGAGTCGCTACTCCCGGCAAACGCCCGGGCCGCCATCGACCTCGCACTCCCAGCCCACCGGGCAGTCCAGCGGGCTCGCGCAACCCACGGTGCATATCCCGTCGATGCAGCTGCCGTGCACCAGGCCCGCCATCGTGCAGTCCGCGTCCTGCTGGCACTGGCCGCCGAGGCCGCCGCCGCCCTCGCAGGAGGTGATCTCGCTGTCCTGCGGCACGCAGAGCCCGCCCGTGCAGCGGAAGCCGTAGTCGCTCGGGTGTCCGCAAGGCTGACCGCAGTCCGCGTCCTGCTGGCAGGCGAACTCGCAGATCATCGAGCTGAACGCGCTCACGCACCGCCCGCCCGGGCCGCAGTCGAAGTCGCCCGCGCACGTGGCGCAGCCTTGCACCTGTGCCACGCACTGGTGCTCGTGGCACACGCTGCCCGGGCCGCCGCAGTCCTGGTCCTGCACGCACGCGTAGCACTGGCCGTCGTTCGGGTCGCAGTGCAGACCGTTGTTGCAGCCCGCGCCGGTGCGGCAGTCCCAGCCGCCGTCGGTGTCACCCTCGCCGCCGTCGGAGTCGAAGTCGAAGTGGTCGTCGTGCTCGGCTTCGCTGCTCTCCGAGCAGCTCGAGTGCGCGTCGGTCTCGCCGCTCGCGAGCACCACCTGCAGCTCGTAGCAGCCCACGGGCAGCGCGCCGAGTCGGGCCACGCCGTCGTCGCCGGTCACGCCCGAGAGCGGCGTTCCGACGATGGAGACCTGCGCGCCGCTCGCGTTGGCGAACGCGCGGCGCACGTTGATGACGAAGCCGGGCGCGGCGCTCAGGTTGAGCGCGCCCACATTGGCGCCGCCTGCGGCCATGGTCCCGCCGCCCTGGCCGGCGCTCGCCGACGCGCTGGCCACGAGCTGGAACGGACCGAGCGGTACGTTCGCAATGGTGAACGAGCCATCGGCGGCGCTGGTGGTCGCGAGCTCGTGGTGACCAGAGATGAACACCAGCGCCTGTGCGCTCCCCGCCCCGACGAGCTGGCCGGAGACCGAGCCCTGCTCGAGGGGTTTGTTGTTCAAGCCGCCCACGCACCCGGCGAGGGCAAGCAGGATCACCGCGCGCCGCATGTTCCCTAGACCCGCGGAGGGTCGCTGGCGTTCACGCGCGCTCATGGCCGCCACCCCAGCCCAGCCCAGAGCGCGCCCTGGCCCAGGATCCGCGACTGCGCATCGACGGCGATGACCTCCGCCGACACGTCCGCACGCACGAAGAGCTCGAGCCGCTCCGACACGGGCAGGGAGAGCCCACCCGTCAAGCCGGGGCTGACCACGAAGTAGCTCTGCGTGGTCTGGAACGTCGCGAGGTCAAAGCGGCGCTGCAGGTACACGGCGCCGATGCGCGGCCCGGCGTCGAGGTGCACCGGTCCAATGCGCGCGCCGTACGTCGCCGACGTGCCCAGCTGCAGCCCGAGGTAGTGGAAGGGAACGCTCTGCCCGGCCTGCTCCATGGCGGCCGTCTGCAGCGTCCGCGTGCCCGCGGCCACGGCGCCGTCGAAGCGCAGGCCCACGCGCCTGGCGATGGCGCCGTCCCACGCGAGCGAGAGCTGCAGGGCGGGCGTGGGACCGGCGACCGTGCGACTGGCGTCGGCGTCGAGGAAGCCCTGGTAGCCGACCGCGGCGCCGAGCAGGAACGGCGAGTTGCCGTGGCGCGCGAGCAGATCGCCGACGTCCACGCGCTCGCCGAGCCCGAGGTTCATGTTGGTGTCGAGCACCGGCGCGCCATCGCCCTTGAGGATCTGCACGCGGTGGCTGCCCGCCGCGAGCGACTGCCCGCCCGGGAGCGCCATCGCCTCGTCGCCGTCGACGCGCAGCGAGAGCCCATCGAGCGACGCTTCATAACCAAAAAGCTCAGGTTGCCCGAGGCGATCGATCTTGCCCTCGAGCACCACCGGATCCGCGCCGACCTCGAGGATGCGCGCGCTCGGCTTCTGTTCCCCGTGCGTGAAGGCATAGGTGCGGCGCCGCGCGTAGTCATGCGCTTCGGTGGCGGTCACGGCGCCGTCGCCATTGCGATCCGCCGGACGCTCGAGCGCCTCGACGAGGAAGTGGGTGTAGATGTCGTTTCCGAGCGCCTCGTCCTCGCGCGCGGTCTCGCCCCAGTCGCACGCGGCCAGCACGATCGACGCGCGGCTCTGCTCCTCGAGCGGCCGCGGGAAGAAGTCGGCCTTGGTGCCCTCGAGCTCCTTCTCCACGTCCGGCGGAAGCAGCGACTTGCCTGCGCCCGAGTGGCACATGGCGAGCACCAGGACTTTTCGCCGCGAAGGGAGCTTCTCCAGCTCGCGCTCGACGTCGTCCATCTCCAGGCCCGTGGACTTCACGTCGCCGATGCGCGTGTCGGAGGCGACCACGTAGCGCTTGAGCGAACCGGACGCGTCGCGCGCGAGCGTGCCGTGGGTGGAGAAGTAGACGAGCACCACGTCGTCGGGCGAGGTGTTGCGCGTCGCGAGCTCGCGAATCGAACCGAGCAGCGCCTCGCGGCGGCTCTCCTCGGGCGTGGTGCGCACCGCGACGTCGAAGCCGCCGCGCGCCGGGTCCGCGAGCACCCGCGCGAGATCGGTCGCGTCCTTGCTGGCGAAGCGCAGCCCGCGCCAACCCGCGTCGTCGAAGGTGTCGATGCCCACCACGAGCGCGAGGCGCTTTCCGGCATGGGCGGCGTCGAGCGCCTCCGGCTTTACCTTGAGCGCGACCATGTCGCCCTTCTCCGTCTGCGCCGAAGCGCACGCGAAGAGCAGCAAGCAGGCCGCAAGGAGCGGCGTATGCGGGTGGCGCCGCATGGCGTTCACGCCCTCAATGCTACCTATCTCCGAACGACCACGTCGAATGCAGCGGTCGCGGCCCCTGAAATTGCCTCTCCCCGTGCGGCGGCGCGGGCCTCGTCGGCGGTGAGGGCGCGCTCGCTGGCCACCACGGCCACGTGCTGCGTGCCCACCTGGCCGTGCAAGGCCACGCCTGCAAGCTGCCCGCCGTGATGCAAGTCGTGGACGCCGCCTTCCACCGGCTCGTTGAGCAGCAACACCTCGGCATCGCCGGTTCCGGCACGCACCACGCTCACCTGGAGCGCGCGCGGCAGCTCCACGCGCAGCGAGAGCGACGCGTCTTCGGGATAGGCCGAGCCGCGCACACCGCGCTCGACCTTGCCATCCGGATGCACCACCGCGAACGACGCCGACACGGAGAGCGACGCCGCGCCCTTGACGCCGTCGTCCACTGGCGGGCCGGGACGAAGCACGATCGCGAATCCCACCGCGGCCGCGAGCGCAGCGCCCACGGCAATCGGCGCGAACCAGCGCCGACGCGGCGCGCCCACGCGGGTCAGGATCTTCTCGACGGCTCCCGGTCGAATCGGCGTCGCCTTCGCGTTCGCGAGCAGCAGCGCGTCCACCGCGCCATCGAGCGCGTCGGCACCGTCGAGCGCTTGCACCCGCTCGGAACACACGTCGCAGCCGGCACGCAAGTGCTCGCGGAGCTCAGCGTCCATCGACGCTGGCGCGGCGAGGAGCGCGCGATACGAAGCTTCGTCGAGGTGCTTCATGTGCCCACCTTCTTTCCCCTCGGCGATGCGTCGTCGTCGTCGGCGCCGAGCCGGGCCAGCAGTTGCAGCTTCACGCGCGCGCGAAAGCGCTCCAGTCGCATGGCGACGGCGCTCTTCGTCTCCTGGTTGCGGTCGGCGATCTCGCGAAGGCTGAGCTCGCCCTCGAGGTAGAAGAGGGTCACCGTCTGCTTCTCGGCGCCCTCGGGCAGCGACGCGATCAGCTCGCGCACGATGTGCCGCTCCTGCTCCGCGGCGAGCTGCACCACCGGGGGCGGCGCCACCTCTTCGAGCGGCAGGCGCGCCAGCTCCGCGTGCACGCGTCCCTCGGCCTGGCGAGTCGCATGTCGGCTCAAGCAGCGGTTCCGCGCGATTTGAAGCAGCCAGGGCCGGAACTGCTCCGGGTCGCGGAGCCGGGAGAGCGCGTTGAACGCACGGATGAAGGTCTCCTGGACCACGTCGGCCACCTCGTCGGCGTCGAGCCTCCCGAACCCCTCCACCAACCTGGCGACCTGCGCGTGGTGGCGCTCGAAGAGCGCACGGTAGGCCTCCCGGCTGCCGCGGGCGGCCTGCTGCACGAGCGTGGCGTCGTCACTCATGTCGCCAGGGGGAAGACCCGGCGAGGAGACCACCGTTCACGCCCGCTGCGAAGCCCCCAAGCGGCATCCTTCGCAGCCCCACGACGCCGGGAAGACCTGCTCGCCCCAGGCGCGTTCACACGGCCGGCCGCCCGCTGGGTTGCCTCAGCGGCGTGTCGCGCCCTCAAGAGGCTTGCACCCGAAGCCGAGCCGCATCCTGAAAGGTTCTTGGCGATCCGCGTCGCATCCCCTGCGGAACCCCCGAATCTCCAGCCTGGCCGGGTGCTTGCACAGGCGCACGCCGCATGCTCGAGCGCCTCATCGAGTTCTCGCTGAAGCAGCGGCTGGCGGTGATTCTCTTCGCCCTCGGCTTCGCGGGCTTTGGCGTCTACGCCTTCACCCAGCTGCCCATCGAAGCGTTCCCCGACGTCACCGACACCCAGGTGCAGGTGATCACCCTCTTCTCGGGCCACGCGCCGG